>PLKY01000234.1 GCA_003140785.1 Acidobacteriaceae bacterium
ATCTTTCGCCTGACGCATAGTTATCCTCTCGCGTCAAATACATATTCTTCCTGTTTGATTAATACAGAAGCTCCTGTGTTGCCACAGCGGTAGTGGCCGCGGCGGTGCATATAATGCTTTCCATATTGTCCTTTTCGGAGGCATGATGCGACGGACATCGCGAGGGTTCCTGGCCGCTGCTGTTTATTTCATTTCTTCAGCATGGATCCTGGCGGGTGGCCAGAACAGCGCGCCCGCGCCATCTCCTCAGAACCCTTCGGTGATGGCCACGCGGCTTTATACCGGAGCTGACGGGCAGAGCCTATCGACCAGGTGCCAATCGTGCTCCATGGCGCGCCGGGGATGTTCGAGCCGTGGCACAACGCCGACCGGAAGCGATACATCGTGGTGATCAGTGGGGAAGCCGAGGTGACCACCACGAGCGGCGAAAAGGCCAAGATCGTGCCGGGGCAGGTTTACCTGGCCAAGGATCTCACGGGCAAGGGACACTCCTTCCGGGTAGTCGGGAATCAGGAGTGGGTGGCGCTCTTCGTGAACTTCGCGCAGTGAACTGCACGAGTGAGAAACAGTGTATAGGCGCATTGCTGGCCAGGGGCTGTCAGCGATCAAGCACAGTCGCCAGAGCGAGCACGTTTTCCTTACGGAATGGGAAGAATATTCAGCAGGCCGCTTGAAGTCCCTCATCGTTCCACGAGTTTGTGGTCAAATTTTGGAACGGTCCACGTGCTTCTAAGATCGGTACCAGACATATCCGACCGGGACCTGCATATGGCAGAACAGTGCATCAGGAAGTAGGGTTCAAACCCGCCCATCTGCGGCGTGCAAAGAGTCCCGCTGATACAGAAGCAGCTTCCCGATGAAATGATTACGACAGGGTATAAAGCCTTCACATTCCTTGTCTGCCCAGTAAGCGGTGAAGTCCTCGAACGATCAATGGCATGCGGCTTCTATGCCACATCAGAGGTCAAAGCCTCTGGATTTCAAATCAAGACACTACCAGGGTGTCAGAAGCCTTGATCAATCCTGGACATCCTTCAAGCTTCGGCAGCACTGTTGAAAAATCCGGTTGCTGAGGCGATCAGACATCAGCATGAGCAATATTGGCCAGACGGGTTCCCAAAGCTGTTTCTACTGTTACTTGAGCGGGCCTTAGCCCGGCAAGCTCTTGGGTAAATTGCCAGCCGCCCAGGAGCAGCTCACGGCAGGAATGCTGGCCCAGACCTGCTAGTCACAGAAGAGGGAGAACAAAATGAACACAGGTACCAAAGACGATCTTAAGGGCACGGCACATGAGGTGGAGGGCGCTATCAAAGCGACGACAGGCAAAGTGACCGGCAATTCCAAACTCGAAGCCGAAGGCCACGTTGAAAAGGTTGCTGGCAAGGTTCAAAAGAAGGTCGGAGAGGTTGAGAAAGTTATAGAGAAGTAATTACTCATCTACCCGTTGAAGTTCAGCGTGATTCCGTGACTCGAGCGGGCCCTAAGTCGCAGACCAATGCGTGATCTTGATGGACCAGTCCCAAGGTTCATGAAAGGACAGCCGTGAAATCGCTCAAAGTGTTCTGGTTAGGATTCCTCGCGCTAATGATAGTCGGGGTGCTGGTAGGGTGCGAGAAGATGGCGTCACGGTCACCCGATGTTTCTGACAGCATCCGCAAATCGCTCGATCAAGCCGGCCTCAAGGATGTTTCTGTAAGCCAGGATCGAGACAAGGGCGTAGTGACCCTTGGCGGACATGTTGCAGCAGACGCGAGCAAATCACAAGCCGAATCGATCGCGAAAGCGATCGCGGCCGGGCAGGTGGTTGCGAATCAGATCGCCGTAATTCCTCCCGGTGACGAAAACGCAGCAAGGGCAATGAACTCCGATCTCGATACCGGTATCGAGAAGAACTTGGACGCCGCTCTCATCCAAAACGGACTACACAGAAACGTAAAATATGATGTCAAAAATGGCGTGGTCACTCTCACCGGAGAGGTCGACTCGCATTCCGTGCGTGCGCAGGCCGAGCAGATTGCTTCCTCAGTTCCCAATGTAAGGCAGGTAGTGAACGAATTACAGTCCAAGAACCAAAAGGCAAGCTCGTCGAACTGAGAGCTGCCAGCGTCGTCGTGTCCTGGAGTTGGGAACCGAATAGCCCATCGCGGCTGGACGCGGCGCACAGAGAAATATGCCGAACACACCAGGGGGCATCATCATCCCTTACGTGCGGGTATCCGACTTCATTTCGACAGCAGCTTTTTAATCGCGTGCAGTACCGCGAAGTCGGCCAGCGTGCAGGGATCTCGCAGAATGCAATCGCGATTCATGCTGATCGCGATTGGCGACTCTCATCCCTGCGTTGCCTTTCTGCCATGCCGAGCTTCGCGCTTCCAAACCCAAGCCCACTCATTATCCAAAGCAAGTCAACACCTTAGGTGACCAAATCCGCGCACGCCGCCTGGACCTTAACCTCCTGCAAAGGCAGGTTGCCGAACAAATCGGCGTCGATGAAGCTACCGTTCACAATTGGGAAGGCAACAAATCCGCTCCCGCGCTCCGCTACATTCCGGCAATTATCCGGCTCCTCGGTTTTGATCCTCTGCCGCCCTCCACCTCTCTAGCTGAGCGCCTCCTCTCAGCACGTAGAGAATTCGGTCTGTCGCAGCGGAAGATGGCAGCGCGATTGGGGGTCGATCCGGCCACATTGCAGGGCTGGGAAGTTGGACAGCATCAGCCTACCCCGACTTCCGCTATTCGCGGG
>PLKY01000312.1 GCA_003140785.1 Acidobacteriaceae bacterium
GCGGCATCGCCACGCTCACGCGCAAATATGTCGATGCAATTCAGGGAACAAAGGCCCGCATTCTCGACACACGCAAGACCGTTCCCGGCATGAGGGCATTGGAAAAGTATGCCGTGCTATGCGGCGGCGGCACCAATCACCGGCTTGACCTGTCGTCAGGCATTCTGATCAAGAACAACCATATTGCCCTCGGCGGCGGCTTGCGCACTGCGCTCACGCACGCCCTGGAGCGCCGCCAGAAAGGACAGCGCGTTCAGATCGAGGTGAGAACCGCGCGCGAACTGAATGAGGCGCTCGAATGCGGTGCCGAAGCAATTCTGCTCGACAACATGTCGGCGGCGCAGGTGAAAGAAGCCGTGGATCGAATCCGCCGAGAGAAGCGCTGGATTCCCATTGAGGCCTCGGGAGGAATCGTGCTGGAAAACATTCGCACCTACGCTGAGACAGGCGTCGACTTCATCAGCGTCGGAGCACTGACGCATTCGGCCAGGGCCGCGGACATCTCCATGACCATTGTTGCGGAGCCGAGCTAACCGTGTACGATCTGGCGGCTCTCGAAGCCTCGCTCACCGGCACAATCTATGCGGGCAAGCTGCATTTCTCTGTTGCCACCGGGTCGACCAACTCAGACGCGCTGGCTGCGGGGCGCAATGGTGCAACCCACGGTTCGGTCTATTTCGCAGATGAGCAAACGGCCGGCCGTGGGCGCGGCGACCATCGTTGGGAATCGACGGCCGGGCAGGGGCTCTACGTAAGTGTGCTGCTGCGGCCCGATGTGCCGACTGTTCGCCTGCCGTTGCTTCCCCTGGCCGTCGGTCTCGCGGCGGTCGATGCCATCCGCAGTGCAAGCGGCCTCAATGCGGACCTGCGCTGGCCCAACGATTTGCTGATCGGGGATCGCAAGACGGGCGGCATTCTGGTTGAATCGAAGACGGACAGCGACCGGCTCTCCTTCGCGGTTGCCGGCATCGGCATCAACGTGCACCAGGGCAGTTTCGATGTGGGTTTGGCAACGCCGGCAACTTCGCTGGACATCGAAGCGGGCCGTCTCATCGGCCGCCAGGCGTTGCTCGTAGCCCTGCTAGAATCGCTGGAGCGCGAAGCGACGGGACTGGTCGAACAGGACGCGCACAAGAGGATTCCCGCACGCGTGGAGCATGCCTCAACATGGATTCGCGGACGGCACGTCGAAGTGCATGGACCGCAGGCGTGCATCGGCGTCACTGCCGGCCTCGACGATCGGGGTTTCCTGCTGGTGAAGGCCGGCGGAGGCTTGATTGCCGTGCGAACCGGCGGGATTCGCGAAGTGAAGACAGGCTGAACAGGATGCTTCTGGCTCTGGATGTCGGCAACACGAATACGGTTCTTGGCCTCTATCAGCTCGACGTCGAGCCGCTGCAGCTCGCGGCTCACTGGCGCGTAACGACACATCGCACCCAGACCGTGGACGAGTACGGCGTATTTTTCGTGAATCTTTTTGAGATGCACGGGATGTCTCCGAAGCAAGTTACGCATATCATCATTTCGTCCGTGGTCCCGCCGGTGGAGTCAACACTGCGCCAGATGTGCGAAAACTATTTTCATCTGGAGCCGCTGTTTGTCGAGCCGGGCATCAAAACCGGCATGCCGGTGCTCGTCGACAACCCTACCGAGCTCGGTGCGGATCGGCTCTGCGACTCGATTGCCGCATTCGAAAAATATGGCGGTCCATGCATCGTGGTGGACTTCGGCACGGCGACCAAGTTCGAGGTAATCTCGGAACGCGGCGAATATCTGGGCGGCGCCATTGCCCCCGGCCTTGGCCTTAGTGCCGATGCGCTTTTTTCGCGCGCTGCGCGCCTGAGCCGCGTCGACATCAAGCGGCCGGCCAAGGTGATCGGCACTAACACCACGGGGCATCTGCAGAGCGGTCTCTACTACGGATACATCGGGCTCGTGGACGGAATCCTCGAGCGGATTTTCGAGGAACTTGGTCACAAGCCGCGCGTGATTGCCACAGGAGGCCTGGCGCGCATGGTCGCCGCGGACTCGCGCTATATCGCTGAAATCGACGACATGCTTACGCTCGATGGCCTGCGCATCTTGTTCGAGCGCAATCGCGCGCCGCGTCCTCGCAGCCGCACGCATTGAGGCGCGCCGTGCGCAACTATTTTAATTACTTCACCGAAATCGAGGAACGCTTTCAGCAGCGGCGCGGTGCGCTTCTCCTGCTTTCGACGCTCGATTGGGCGCTGATTGAGACTTGGCGCGAGGCGGGGATTCCTCTGGAAGCGGCTCTGCGCGGTATCGACGCGGCGTTCGACAAGCATGAGGCCCAGCCGAAGCGCGGGCGCAAGCGGCGGATTAATGGATTGGCTTGGTGCGCGCAGGCGGTGATGGTAGCGGCTGAAGAACTGCGCGAGGCCTCAGCGGGTGCGGCGCCAGAACCTCCGGAGAGCCGCGAATCTGGATTCGAGCATGAGCGCGTGGCTGCACATCTTGAGGCTGCGGCGAATGCGCTGCGCGTGGCGACGATCGCCCCGGACGCCTGCGCGACGACAGCATCGCGCTTAGTTGAACTGGCGGACGAGGTACGGATTTCGAATCCGTCGAGCGCGGCTGCGCAAGATCTGGAGGCGCTTGAACGCACTCTTACCGTTCTAGAAGAAAAACTTTTCGCGGCATTGACCGCTGCGGCTCCGGAAGAACTGCTGGTGGGCCTGAAGGAACACGCGGCGCGCGAGCTTGCGCCGTATCGCAGCCGCATGGGCGTCGTCCAACTGCGTCAGGTGGAACACCAGTTCGTCACCAAACAGCTGTTGGTACATTACGGCTTGCCGCGGCTTAGCCTTTTTTACATGAGCCAGCAATGAGCGTGCCGAACACCCAGCTCGTGCAAATCGAGAAGCCTGTTTACGGCGGCGCGTTTCTGGCGCGCGTCGAGGGTAAGGCGGTTTTTGTGCCCCTCACGCTGCCGGGCGAGGAGGTGCGCATTCGCATGGTCGAAGACAAACGCGGCTATGCGCTCGCGGAGGTAGAGGAAATAGTCACAGGGTCGCCGGCACGGATCGCTCCAGGCTGCCGCCACTTTGGCGCATGTGGAGGCTGCAACTACCAACACACAGGCTACGAATCACAGGTTGGATTCAAGCGGGCGATTCTACGGGAGACACTTGAACGCGGCGGCGTACACGCGCTGCCGGAGATCGCTGTGTGCGCGGCTGATCCCTGGGGCTATCGCAATCGCATACGGCTGGCTTTCGACGCTGTTGGAAATCCGGGCTACCGCGGACGCCGCTCGCACGCCGTGGTTCCCGCGAGCGAGTGTCCCATTGCCGCGCCGCTCTTGCTCAAGGCCGCTACTGCGTTTGCCGCAACGCTCCGCGAATCGGGGCTCGCGCTGCGTCCCACTGAAATCGCGCTTTTCTGCAATGCGGACGAGAGTGCGCTGCTCACCAGTATTTCCATCGCCGCAGCGGGGAAGTTTCGTTTCGATGACGTTGCGGGCCGATTCAAAGAGCGAGTTCCGGAGTTGCTTGGCTTGGAGTTCGTGGTTGAGGACCGCAAAGGCGAGCAGCCGCGCACGCTCGCGCGCTGGGGCGCGTCTTCCCTCAGCTATGGCGCCGCCGGTTTCGATTACCGCGTCGACCACGGAAGTTTTTTTCAGGTCAATCGCTGGTTGGTGGATGCGCTTGTCGAGCGTGTCACGGCAGGTCGCAGCGGCAAGCTCGCGTGGGACCTCTTCGCGGGCGTTGGCCTTTTTGCACGACAGCTCGCGGCGAGATTTGAGGACGTGGTGGCAATCGAATCTGCGCCCTCCGCGATCGAGGCGCTCAAACAGAATCTAAAGAACACGCGCGGCGAGGCCGTCAAAGCGGAGGCACTCGCGTTTCTGCGCCGCCAGTCCAAGAGCGAGACGCCAGAGCTAATCGTTGTGGACCCGCCGCGCGTTGGACTTGGCCCGGAGACGACGGCGCAGCTCGCGAGGATTGCGGCGCCCGAAATCGTTTATGTTTCCTGCGATCCAGCTACGCTCGCCCGCGATCTTCGCGCGCTCTCGGGACCCGGCTACCAGATCGAATCCATCACGCTCGTCGATTTGTTTCCACAGACGTTCCATCTGGAGACGGTGGTTACACTTCGTCGCGCCTGATACCCTTCTTATAAGAACTCCTCGTCGCTTCACCCGCCATGCAAGCGGAACGCCCCACCTCCGGGCCCCAATTCTCAACTGCTTCAACGGCGGACGCGACTCCCCACACGAGCGTCATTCCTCTCTTTCATGCAGCGTGGTTGTTTTCACTGGGCATCGCCTTTACGTGGGTTGTCTGGCCGCGACCTAGCATCGTGCTGCTTGCGCTGGGCCCGGTCGCAGCGCTTTGCTGCGTCGCCGCGATTCGTGCGCAGCGCATCGTGTGGCTTCCGCTTGCGGTGTTGTGGTGCATGCTGGGCGCGTGGTGCGCGGAGATGGAGCCACATCCGGCCGCAGCTCCAGTTGTCTCCGCGCTCTCGGACGGACTTCTGCGCACCGTCGAAGGAACCATCGTCGATGCCGCACCAATGCGCAGTGAGCGCGTTGAGAACGTGGAGGAAGCGCCGAGCGAGAATCCGTCGCAACGGGTTGATGTGCGTGTGGCTAGCATTGAACTCGTCACCGATGCAGAGGACCGGCAAGTACCTGCTGATGGCAGCGTGCGATTGACGGTTCGCTGGCCGCAGCAATCCCAGGATCAGCCGCTTCCCCGCGGTTTTACATGCGGCGAGCGAATTCGGGCCGTCGTCCGTCTGCTTCCGCCAGAGGAATATCGCGACCCCGGCGCATGGAGCCGCACAGATTATTTGCTTGACCAGGGAATTACTTCTTCAGGCTCGGTCAACCTCGATCGCGTGGAAGACCTGGGACCTGCACAAGTGCGATCGCTCCATTGCCATCTTGTCGCGCTGCAGCATGCGTCGAGCGCGCGTCTCCTTGCTCTGCCTGCTGCGATGCAACGGTTTCCTGCGGCGCTCCGCTTGAGTGATGATGACGCCGTGATGCTGGCTGCGATGACCACCGGTGACCGCACTTATCTCACGCACTCGTTGCGCGTCGGCTTTGAACGCACCGGATCGTTTCACATGCTGGTGGTGTCTGGTTTTCACCTGGCGATTGTTGCGGGGTGCTTCTTCTGGATCACTCGGCGCGTGCGCCTGCCGCGCGTACCGGCCATGCTGATCACGATCGTTGCGTCCTTTGCATACGCCCTGTTCACAGGCTTCGCTACGCCGGTGCAGCGTTCTCTCTGGATGGTTACGCTGTATTTACTGGGAACACTGATCTACCGCGAACGCAGCCCATTGAACGCCATCGGATTCGCATCGCTCTGCCTGCTGGCCGTTAGCCCGCGCAGCTTCTTCGACTCAAGCCTGCAGATGACGCTGCTTGCGGTCGTGGCCATCGCGGGCATTGCCGCTCCTTTGCTCGATAGGAGCATTCATCCGTTTCTGGTCGCCACGCGCGATCTGCGCACCGTAGCCATCGACATCAAGCTGGAACCCCGACTCGCGCAGTTTCGCGTGGTGCTGCGCATGATCGCGAGTCGCTTGCAGCGGGCGATTTCTACGCGCGTGGCATGGCGCATCTTTCCCTGGTCGATTCGCTTCGCTCTGCGTTGCATTGAGTTGCTCGTGGTCTCGTGTGTGGTGGAGCTTGCGATGACACTTCCGATGGCGATTTACTTCCACCGCATCACAGTGTTCGCGCTGCCCGTGAACATTTTCATCTTGCCACTGCTCGGCCTGTTGATGCCGGCAGCGCTGTTGACGCTGCTCACATTGCTCGCGTGGCCCGCAGCCGCTGTGGTGCCGGCAATGGTTGCGGCCCTGCTTCTTCATAGCGGAATCTGGATGGTTCATTTGTTCGGATCCCTTGCGCTGGGCGATTTTAGAATTCCCGCGCCGCTCGCGTGGCAATCCGCAGCTTTCTGCGTCCTTCTGGCCGCCGCGATCATGCTGGCTCATCGACCCGGCCGGCCGGTTCAACGCGATGGCAGTCCCAGCAGATCATCTCTCCTCAGCGGAGTCGGCGCGGGAGCTGCACTCGCGCTTGCCGCCGTCGCCGCCGTTTTGCCGCGGCCGGTCGACCATCCGCACAATGCGCTTTTTTTTAAAGCGATTGACGTGGGGCAGGGCGATTCTCTGCTTCTGATCACACCAGACGGTAAGACCGTGCTAGTCGACGGTGGTGGATTTGGCGGCGGCCCGCGGCAAGCTCCGCAGGATTTCGACATCGGCGAAGAAGTTGTCTCGCCGGCCCTGTGGGCGCGCGGCATCCGCCATCTCGATGTAGTGGCTCTGAGTCACGCACATTCGGATCACATGGGTGGGTTGCCAGCAGTGTTACGGAATTTCCATCCTTCTGAGTTGTGGGTGGGCAACAACCCGCGCGTCGCAGCCTATATTGCGCTGTTGGAAGAGGCGAACCAGCTTGGCGTCACGGTCCGTACGCTGCGCGCCGGAGATATGTTGACGCTGGGCGACACAAGCCTCCATGTGCTCGCGCCATTCCGGGATTACCAGCCCGGCGCAGAGCCGGCCAACAACGACTCGCTGGTGCTTCACATTGCCTATGGCGATACTTCGGTCATGCTCGAAGGTGACGCCGAAGCACCGATCGAGGAGTCCATGCTCAGCGAGTCAGGATTGCAAAGCACGCTGTTGAAGATCGGACATCACGGCAGCGTCACATCCACTCGACCTGAGTTTCTAGCGCGTGTTACGCCGCAGTGGGCAGTCATTTCGTGCGGGCTGCACAATCGATATCATCATCCGCGTGAGGAAGTCTTGGCCGAATTGCAGGCGACGAAGGTTCGCACTTACAGTACCGACATCCAGGGTGCTGGATGCTTTCAACTTGATGGAATCGAGGCTAATGCTGTTCCTTGCGAAGAGGCAGGATTCCGCTAAAACCTCATTCTTATCCCAAACTGAATCTGCCGGGGACGATAGAAGTCGGTTGCATTTACATTGAGCGGCAGGCCGAATTCGGTTTGGCCGGTCTTCAGTCCGGTGAGGAAGTTGAGAGTCGGAAAGCTTCCGTTGACGCTACCCGATTCGATCGAATAGCCGACCGTTTCAAGCTCCGTCACGTTCTGGTGATTGAACAGATTGAAGCTTTCCGCCAGCAATTCCAGCTGCCGCATCGATCCGAGGTTGAAGTGTTTGGCGAGGCGCAGATCGGCTTTCCACGTTCGCGGATAGCGATAGGTGTTTCGTCCTACGCCATACACGCGATTGTCGCCGCCATAGCCGTTCATCCCCGGCGCAAGTGCAACGATCGCCGCCCCCGTAGTGTCGAATTCCTTCGCCAACGATCCAGAGGTACGCATGGTGTAGGGGAGCCCGCTATGGAACGTGCCGATTCCCGAAAGTATCCATCCGTCCGCAAATCGTCCGGCTTCGCCATGCAGTTTCCACTTCGGCTCCCAGATGACAGCGGCTGATGCTGTGTGGCGCACATCGAGGTCGCTGGTGCCATATTCTTCGTGAAAATCGGTAGGATCGAAGACGCTCGGACCTGTCACGCTTGCGCTCTCATTGGGATTCCAGTCCATGGCATGCGCGTAGGTGTAGCGCGCGTGCAGCGTAATGCCTTCGCGACTGCTGCGTGTCATGCGCAGCATCGCCGCCTCATACGTCGAGTTGGCGCGGCCGGAAATCTCCGTAACCTGCTGGTAACCCGGATTGAGGCGACCGGCAAACCCCGTCGACGATTTGACCGAGGGCCACGAGGCGAAGAATGGCACTTTGATTTGCGGCGTCTTCAGCGGGCCGGAGCCGTTGCCGTCCACCACGGCATACGTGATGGTCTGCGGATTGACAGTGGGATCGATGTTCGCGTCCTCGGTGACAGGAAGTCTGCGGCCCAAACTGGCCATTGCGCTCGCGTCTATGTGAATGTGGCCCGGCGTTGTCTCCTCAACTGAAGCGACGGCTTGATGCACTTCGCCGTTGCGAAAACCGGGTGCGAACTCGACCGCACCGGACTTAACCACGGTGGCTGGTTCGCCGGCGAGCACGTAAGGGAACGGCGGAGCGCCTCCAGCATTCAAATTGTCGGTGGGCCGCATAAAGAAATTCAAATCGCCTTTGAGCGAGCCGGTCTGCGTAAGTGCGGTCTCGAAGGTCGCATTCGGCGTGCGCCCGAAATACATCCCATATCCGAAGCGCAGCACGGGCCAATGGCTCTCGCCCACGCCCCAGGCAACGCTGGCGCGTGGCCCCCATTGCCCACCCAGGCTCGGTATTTTCTCTGTCAGAGGCAGGTCGGGATTGTTGAGCAAAGCTACGGGCGGCGGGCTCTGCTCCATTTCCCAGCGCATTGCCAGCGAGACGACGATCGTCTTTTTCGGCTGCCATTGCGAGGTCACGAAACCGGCCCAATCGTTGGTGCTCAGCCACCAGTTTGTCGGACCCATGCTCTGCGTGTAGTACGAATAACAGGGCAGGTAGCCGAGCCCGTGCAGAGTGCCCGCTGAGTCGCGCCACACTTTGCCGGTCTGGTCGCAGTTGTGCTGATCCATCGGATTCAACTGGCCGTTCAGCCCGAAGGACGCAAAGGCCAGAGCATCCGACGCAAAGTTCTCAACGCTCGCGTAATCGTATGTGCTTGCCTGGTTGCGCAGGAAACCGGTTGCGTCGTTGTTGTGCCTGAAATCGAAACCAGCTTTGATCAGCGTCGCGCCCCGCACCCAGCTCAATTGTTCCTGCCCCTCATAAAGATGCTCGTCGGGATAACCGCCCGGACCGAAGCGCGCCGGATTGCCGATGGTGAAACCGTAGCGCGAGTCGACGGTCATCTGCGGCAGACGGCCCCAGGCGGTGCTGACAAGCGATTGCTCGAAGGACGATGGACTCCCGGGAGGCGTCGTGAGGAATTGGCGACCGACAGATCCTTGTGTGACTGCGAGTAGATTGGGCGTTAGAAAGGCCTCCCAGCGGCCGAACATCCATTGGTCGTCGGCGCGGCTCGAACCGTAACTGTGTGTGCCATAGACCTCCGAAGTTCGCGTCAGCCCGCCTCCCGGTGAATCCGACAGCGCTCCCGTTCCTTCAAGTGTGAACTTGTGGCGTTCGCGGAAAGCCCAATCCAGGCGGCCAAAGCCGGTCCATTGGGAGGATGTGCGAGCCGCCGGGCCTAGCAGGCCGTCGAGAGTTTGGAGCATGCTGGAATAGGCGCCAAGGCCCTCCGCAACGGGATTGGAACTGCTGAGACCGAGCCGTGCACTGAGAACCTGCATCTGGTCATTCGAGAGTTGCGCAAAGAAGTCGTCAGGGTGCTTGACTGTCGAAACGCCTGGGTCATCGCGCTTCATGCCGTCGAGAGCTGCAAACCAGAAAAGTCGGCGTCGAAAAATATGACCGCCGACGCCAACCCCCCAAATCATTTCCTGATCCTTCGGTGTGTAGGACGCGGCGGTAAACACCGGAATCGTTGTGAGCGTGGCAGGTGAAGTTTGCTGCACCCATTGCGTGAATGGATTCTGCGCACCCATGAGGTCTCCGCGATCAAAGAGAAATCCCTGGCCGTGCAGCGCTCCAGTGCCGCGCTCGGTTTCGACGTTGAGGCGTCCCCCTGCACCATTTTCCCCGCCGGCTTCGACGCTGCCTATGCCCATCTGCACTACTCGGATCGCCGTTTCACTTGCCCCTGGACCGATTAGCGACGCGGCCAGTCCCTTCATGCGTGCCGCGCTTGTGCCACCGAAGGCGAGCCGTGTGTTTGCGCCCTCAACCGTCATTGCAGATGAGCCCGACCCATCGCGCACCGCTGACGCGCTGCCGGTTTCGGAATCGGCGTCTGCAGTGGACGAATCAGGCGGAAAATTCTGCCAATTCCGGCCGGACAAGGGCAACGCCTCGAGTTGAGCCGCCGGCAGGGCAGTGGCGAGTGCTACACCATCGGAAACGTCTCCTGCTGTTTCGATGACTGACTGGGCCGATCGGGCACCCACTTGCAACGCCTCGTGCGCGGCCTGAACGGCGACTTCGGTGATGCTGGAACCGAGTAGTAGGTCCGCCGCGGTGAACTGAGGTGGAAGGATGACAGCAGGTATGCCTGGCAATGGAATTGATGCCAGGGCCGATTCAGAGAGTGCGGCGTTTAGATTCGTCTCTGGGATTGATTCGCCCGCAATTTGGATCCCGCCCGAAGGCGCCGGAATCTCGATGACCGGGCTGAGGGCAGCCTCATGCCGCTCGTCCACCGACAAAGAGCGCGCAGCCAAGGACAGCGAAGGCAACGGCTCCGTCTCAAGGGCAACAACAAATGGCAGCTCAATCGGCTCTGGGATTTCCCGCGATGCGAATCTGGTAACAGCCTCAGCCATAGACGGTGACGCTGCCGCCGCCACTACCTTAGTCGACCCTGAAGAAGTCG
>PLKY01000080.1 GCA_003140785.1 Acidobacteriaceae bacterium
AGTTCGTCTTCAGCGGCGCGAATGCGCTTCGCTACCGCCGGTAGCGATTCCAGCGGCTTCTTTTCGCGAACTTTCACGTTGATGATGACCTGCGGAAATACTTTCAGATCCGCAGTCAGTTCATCGATGCCCTTGCCGGTTCTGACTACCAGATCGAGGATGACAAGCGCGGTCAAGAGGCCGTCCCCCGTTGTGGCAAGATGTGGAAACAAGATGTGGCCGGACTGTTCGCCACCCAGTGCAGCATCGTTTTTCTGCATCTCTTCAAGCACGTATCGATCGCCGACCGGCGCGCGCAGCATGCGGATGCCAGAGCTCTTAAGTGCGGCTTCGAGGCCCATGTTTGACATGGTCGTCGCCACGACCAAGTCCCCGGTCAACAAGCCACGGGATTTCAGGTCACGTGCGGCCATCAACAAAATAGCATCGCCGTTGACGACGTTTCCCTTCCCGTCTGCCAGCATGCAACGGTCGGAGTCGCCGTCGAATGTGATACCGATTTGAGCGTTGCGCACGAGGACTTTGCCCGCAACCCAGGTGGGATGAAGAGCTCCGCAGCCCTCGTTGATGTTGCGGCCATTGGGCGCGATGTTGAGGAGCGCCACATCCGCGCCGAAACGTCGAAACAGTTCCGGTGCAATCGCAGCAGCGGCGCCATTCGCGCAATCTGCCACGATGCCGAGGCCCTTGAGTTGCAGTCCGGGAACGGCATCAACAAGAAACTGAATGTAGCCCGCTTGGAAAGCAGCGTTGTCTTCGATCAGGGGCAGTTTCGACGGATCGGGCGCAACGCACCTGACCGCATGATGCAGAATCTCGTCTTCGATCTCAAGTTCGAGCGCGTCGGGCAGCTTGAATCCGTCGCCACCGAAGAGCTTGATGCCATTGTCGCGCCACGGATTGTGAGACGCAGAGATCACGATGCCGGCGTGGAATCCATGGGTGTGCGCCAGGAAAGCGACCGCAGGTGTGGGAACAACTCCTGCGCTTTCGACAATCACGCCGGTCTGGTGCAAGCCGGCGGCGATTGTCGAAGCGATCCACACGCTTGACTCGCGCGTGTCGCGGCCGAGAATGACTTTCGGCTTCGAAGCGGCTTTGCGCACAGAATGGCCTATCGCCAATCCGGCCGCGAAGACCGTGTCTGCGTCGAGAGGCGGCTCACCTGCAATACCGCGAATTCCATCTGTACCGAAAAGCTTGCGTTTTGCTGATGTGCTCATCGTCTCACTTTTTTCTGGATCGATTCTTCGGTGGAGCATCGGCCGCATTCTCTTCGACTCGGCTCGAAAACGAGCCATCGCTCAGGCGCGTGCGGACCAGGTCGCCAGGAGCAAGCTGAGCGGCGGAGCGAACGAGAACGCCGTCAGCGTTCTGAACCAGAGCATAGCCCCGATGAAGAACTTCGAGCGGCGAGAGAGCGTGAAGCCGCGCTTCTGTTGCGCGGAGATGCATCGCCAGATCGCGAACAAAACGCTCCCATGTGCGATCAAGCCTGGTGGAACTCGTGGCAATTCGTTCGCGGATTTCACCGAGCAATCGACGTGGATCGTGCCGCAGGACCATCCCGGCGAGCTCGGCGATTCTGCGCTGCAACCCGTGCAATCGATCGCGCCTGGCTCGTTCCAAGAAAAGAACGCAATCGTCCAGCCGCTGATCCAGCCTGTTCAACAGCGAACTCATGCGCCACTCTGCACGCTCCACGTGGAGACTGTCAATCTTCTGGCGCGCGTGGAGAAGCTGGAAGCGTACAGCACGCTCAATCCGCACTTCAAGGCTGGTCACGCGTTCCGCGACTTTATGCTGGGCTTCGGTAATCAACTCCGCTGCCGCGGAAGGAGTTGGCGCTCGAAGATCGGCGGAAAAATCCGCAATTGTGAAATCAGTTTCGTGGCCTACTGCACAGACTACCGGCAACTGAGATGCTGCAATGGCGCGCGCCACACGCTCGCTGTTGAAGGCAGCCAAGTCTTCGAGCGACCCTCCGCCGCGCGCCACAACGATGACGTCGACCAGGCCCGACGCGTTGAGCTGGGCCAGGGCCGTCTCGATTTCATCCGGCGCGGATTCGCCCTGAACGGAAACGGGATAAAGCAGCACATTGAGCCCGGAGTGCCTGCGTCCGACGATATTCAAAAAGTCACGGATTACCGCGCCCGTAGGGGAAGAGACGATGCCGACGGTGCGAGGGAACGCGGGCAGCGGACGCTTTCGCTCAGCGTCAAAGAGTCCTTCGGCCTTGAGCCGCTCCTTGAGCTGTTCAAACGCGAGTTGCATTGAGCCCGCGCCAACCGGCTCCAGAGTTTCGGCCACCAGCTGCAGCTGACCGCGCTGTTCATAGACGCTGACCCTGCCGCGCACCAACACATGCAAGCCATCCTCTGGCCGGAAGCGGAGAAGCACAGCCTGACGGCGAAATAATACCACCGGGAGTTGTGCCTCGGCATCCTTGAGGCTGAAGTAAATGTGTCCCGAGGGCGCCGGCCGGAAGTTGGAGATCTCGCCTTCCACCCACACGTCAAAGAATTTCTTCTCAATGGTTCCACGAACCTCCTCCACAAGTTCGCGAACGGGCCAGATACGGCGTGCGGAGCTCCCCTCAAAAATGAGGTCGAGTTANNCCGAGTTGGCCGGCAGATGAATCGCGTGTGGTCACCAAGGTCGAGTGTAATTGCTCGAAGCCAACCTATCTTCTCCTCGCGGCGACTATGCCTCTGAGCTGCGAGGCAAGTGCGGCAGGGTGCCCGTTCAACATCGGGGAAGTTGACGGTCCGCTTGAGTACAGCAGTTCCGCTTCACGCGCCAGTTCCGTACCGCGATCAAGCCCAAAAGTCCCAAGAACACCAGCAAGGTTGTGTGCTGCAGAAGATGCCTGCTCGCATTGAGCGCGGGTCAGGGAGCCTTCCGCGAGGGCTGCGGCAGCGCTTTCCAGGGTGGACACTCGCTCTTCGATCTGCGGCAAAAACTGTGCCCATAGCCGGCTCATGGCCTCGGCAAGCGCTGATGGATTGGGCATCCCCATCGAACTACTCTCTCTACTTCCAGCCAAGCGCGTTCGCAATCTGCGTGGAGAGCGTCAGCGGGTCGAAGGGTTTCACAAGCACAGCATGAATACCCAGATCGGCAAAACGCCGCCTGTCCGTGGCCTGCACTTTTGCGGTAAGAAACAAAACCGGGATCTTCGCTGTCACGGGATTTTTCCGCAACTCACGAAACGTGGTGGGGCCGTCCATTCCAGGCATCATCACGTCCAGAAGAATGGCGTCGGGTTTGTATGTTGCAGCCCGGGTGAGGCCCTGAGCCCCCGAGTTCGCGACCATCACTTCCCAACCAGCCACGGTCTCGAGGCTCATTGCTGCAACTTCTCGAATATCATCTTCATCGTCGATGATGAGGATGCGGTGCGGCATTGCCGTTCTCTCCAAAGCCGACCGAAGATCCTGGTGGCTCAGCTACCGGAAGAGCGCCAACACTCCGCCGGTTAAGATAATAATCTATCGGACACGTTTGGCGCGCGTCCGGAACACGTCGCTGCGCAGCCCTCGAATTCAGGCGCTGGCCACACCCGATACATCGGCAACTTCTGCTGCCGATTCAATGTGACGGGAGCCTCGCAATATCGTAAGAACCAATTGTTCAAGCTGCTCCGGTTGTACCCGCGCTCGCTTCAGCAGCGTCGTCGGTTCCATTCCGAACTGGGCTCCCGAAGAGGTCAAGCCCTGGCCCGAATAAGCCACCAGGACAAGGTGCGTCAGGATGTCCCGATCCCGAAGCCAACCCACCAGGCCGAGTGCCCCATTGTCGGGCAAACCCACGTTAAAGACAAGCAGGTGCGGGTGGAATGCGAGGCATTCATCCATTGCCTGTTCGCGGCTGCGCGCCATCCTCACTGTGGTGTTTTCACCTGAGAAAGCTTCGCCCACAAGGAGCGCCATCTGCTCGCTTTCTTCAACGATCAGAACCCGCGCCATTTCCCCGGCGGATCCAAGCACGCGGATCAACTCCGACATCTGCGCTCTTGCATTGGTCGAGCGCATGCTCCCGTTTCGAACAGTCTCCGTGGCATTTTGCTGAGTATCGAGACTCAACACGATGATCGGTGTGCGGGACTCAGGACTCGCTCTGCGCAGCTGCGGCAGTAATTCCCATCCGTTAATCCCGCTGGAACCGGTATCGAGCACGATCGCCTCGACGCCATCATGCGCCGCGACTAGAGTTTGCTCTACGTTGGCAGTTTCGAGAATGCGATAACCGTGCTCGGCGAGCTGCGCGCCGATTAACGGCCGCGAAGCGCCATTATCGCTCGCCAACAATACCACGCCCTGGCCGGGTGAATCATCGGCGGCGTTCTTGGCCTTGGTTGCCGCTGCTGGATGATATGGCAGAAAAACTCGGAATGTTGAACCGCGTATCGGATTGCGTTCCGCCCAGATGCGCCCATTATGCTGCGACACAATCGCGCGGCATATGGCAAGACCCAGGCCGCTGCCGCCCTTCTGGCGTGAATCGGAGGCATCGACCTGCTGGAACCGGCCGAAAATGGCCTCGAGTTTGTCGGCCGGAATGCCGCGGCCCTGATCGATGACGGAGAGCGTCATGCCGCTGGAACCCGGCCGCAACATGATCGAGACTGCCGAATTGGGCGGCGAAAACTTGATGGCATTGGACAAAAGATTGGTAAGGACCTGGAGCAAGCGGTCGGCGTCTGCAGTGATCTCGACCTGGGTCTTGTCGTGAATCAGCAGGACGCCCGCACCTTCCGCCATCAACTGCATACTATCCATGGATTGCCGCACCAAATCCGCCATTTGCGCCGGACGAAAGACCAGCGGCTCGCGTCCGCTCTGGGCGCGCTCCAGATCGAGAATGTCGTTGATCAGCCGCACCAGCCGATCCGAATTGCTGAGTGCGATGCGAAGCAGATTGGTCGCCTTATCGGTGATGTCGCCCAGGATGCCGGAGGACAACAAGCCAAGCGCCCCACGAATGGAGGTGAGCGGCGTGCGCAACTCATGGCTCACGGTCGAAACAAATTCATCCTTCAGCCGGTCAAGAGCGTAGCGCTGGCTGATGTCGCGAAAGCTCAGCACGGAGCCGGAATAGCGCCCCATGTCGAGGATCGGGTTCAGGAAGTACTCCGCAGGGAAGCCTACCCCGTTGGCGCGATAAAGGGTGTCTTCGCCGGTCGAAGGAACACGCCCGCTCGAAGCGCGCAACAAGGCACAGTCATCGCCGCATTTTTTGCTAGCGGGAGCCGAACCGTGCACAAGTTCGTGCACCGGCTTGCCGATCAGGCTGGCCGCCGGCGCACCCAGCAGCCGGGTTGCCGCCGGGTTGGCAAAACGCACAAGCCCATTCCGGTCGACGCCGCAAATCCCGTCCGCCACCGAATGCAAGAGAATCTTCTGTTGCCGGCTGAGCTCTTCGGCGCGTTCGCGCTCGCGGGTACGCGCGAGCATCTGGCCCAGCGAGGCTGCGACTGTCTCCATCGCTGCCGTGGTTTCGCGGTCCTCGCGCAGCCGCATGTGGCAATAGAATTCCAAAACGGCCAGCACCTTGTTTCCCACGCGGACGGGCACTGCCCAGCCGGAAACCATCTCATGGTGCAAGGCGGTCGTGATGCGCTGGCTGAACGGCATGGTCGCCAGGTCGGCAATCCAAACAGGCCGGCTGTCCTTCCAGGCGCGGCCCGGCAGGTCGGCACCAGAGGCCAGCGTCAGCCCCATGCTCTCCTGAATCAGAATCTGTGCGTGCTTTCCAGGAGCGCCCCATGCGGAGGAGAATTCCAATCGGTTGCCGTCGTCGTCGACCACCCAATTGATGGCCATGTCCCAACATTGAGACACGCAGAGGGCCTCAAGAATGCGCGTGGAAGCAACACCTGGGGAAGCGTTCTCTCCTACGATCTGGCTCACGCGGAGCTGCAGAGCCAGGCGATGTTCGCGCTGCCTTTGCTGGGTTACGTCGCGCAGAAGGCAACGCACCGCAAGGGGGCTGCCCGCCTCTTGCCGCTGGCTCAGGCTCAGCTCCAGTTCCAACAGGCGGCCATCGGGCGTATGGTGGCGCAGGGGTGCGCGATCCACGACGTCGCCATCCAATGCCTGCCGAAACAGAGCGCCGGCGTCGCTGCGAGTCGAAGGCGCAAAGACGTATTCAAACGATGGGAGATCGAGGAGCGTCGTATTGTCATAGCCAAAGCACTGCTTCCAGGCGGGATTGGCATAAAGGAATTTTCCTGTCGGACTAAGCGTTGCAATCATCTCGCTGGAGCTTTCAAACAGGTCGCGGAACCGTTCTTGTGATTCTCGATGCTCAAGCTCCTGGCGAACGGTCGCGCTCTGATCCAGGGCAACGGCTACCAGGCCTGTCGACTCCCCTGCGGCATTGCGCAGCGCGGAGATGTGAAGCGTGACCGGAAGCAATGTTCCATTTTTGTGGCGCAAGCGCGCGTCGAAGCTGGGTACCTGGCTTGGAGGCAGGCTGCGCACGCAGTTCAAGTATGCCGCNNCCAGCAGCCGTTCCGCGGAAGGATTGACGTGGGTCAGGCGGCCATCGGAACTGATGGCCACAATGGCAGGGCCGGCGGAGTCGACTACGTCCTGAAGCGGGCCCGTCTTCCTTCCTGGGACAGGCACTGCAACTGGCTCAGGGGTAGAAGGAGAATTGCTGAGTAAGAGGCGAATTGCGAGGAGAGCGACAACAATGCCGGCGGCTCCCGCAGCGAAGATCAACAGCCCATCGAACCGTGGTCCGCCCGTGGAGCGCACGGAAATAGCGCCTGCGACCAACCCGAAGGTCAATCCCGCCAGGGTAGGCCAGTTTTTGGCCATGCCCTTGTTTTTGGCCAAGCCGCCCCCTCCCGCCTGCGCAGGCCGCCCTTTTTCTGTCGGAGTCACTTCGGGCTGGTCCTGCATGGTACCCCCGCGGCAAAGATCGAACAGCCCGGCCATTGTGCAGAGGCTTTGCAGCCACTTGCACGCCGAAAATCTTCAATGAAAAGCCTTGCTTTGCCCGCAGACAAGGCTAACATCCATCCGGAGCAATTTGCAGGTAGTATAAGCGTTTGCTTGCAGACTCTCTAGGCAAATCGGAATGGCGCGATCAGGGACGACACATTGCAGTTAATGGGGTTGGCGCGGGACCGCGAGGGTGGCAGACCCGGGGAGTTTGTTCAACCGCGCTCAGAGCAGAGCGTCGAGTTGTCGTGATGTTCGACTCGAGCCTCCGCGGCCAATCGTATACTGGCCTCATGTTGCATAGATCGCTTTCACTTCGTCTGGTGCCCACAGCCCTTGCTGCGGCAGCGCTGGGTTGTGTCCTCGCTCAGTCGCAAGCCGCCTGCGCGTGGGGCAATGAAGGCCACCGCCTGATCAACCGACTGGCTGCCGAAACGCTTCCCGCCAGCTTACCGGCGTTTCTGCGTTCAGACACGGCCATCAAAGAGATCGAATACCTTGGTCCGGAGCCGGATCGCTGGAGGTCGCGTGGAGAGCCGCAACTGAGCGCCGCGCAGGCGCCTGAGCACTTCATTGACCTGGAACCGGCCGATGCGTTGGGCCCATTGCCGCGCAACCGGTTGGACTTCGAGGCTAAAGTATTCGCGTCCGGGCAGCGNNCAGCGGCCGGAGAAGATTGGCCTGCAGCCGTGGGAGGCGACCGAGGTCTGGGAACGTCTGAAGGCTGCGCTACGCGAGTACCGAAGCCTGGCGGCGGCGGGCCAGGACACGCGCCCCGTGGAGGAGGTGGCCATCTTTTATGCCGGGTGGCTGGGCCACTATGTGGGCGACGCGTCCCAACCGCTGCATACAACCATTCAGTACAACGGCTGGACGGGACCAAATCCCAACGGCTACACGACGGCTCACCAGATTCATTACCAGTTCGAAGGGCCGTTTGTAGCCGCCAACGAACATGAGCCCGAGGTAAAGGCGAAGATGACCGAGCTCAAGACAATTGATGGCGACATCTTCGACAGCTACGTCGCTTACCTGCGGCATACCAACAGCTACGTCGAGAAAGTCTACCAGTTGGAAAAGGCCGGCGGGTTTGCNNCTGCGGGAGCCTCAATGCTGCGGGACATGATCGTGACCGCGTGGGTAGAAAGCGCCAAGCCCGTGCCCGATCCGTACGCAGGAAAATAGCGACCTTGGTTTCGATTTGAGGGATGATTTTGAAACGCTCTAGTTGGCNNGGTATGCGGCGCAGCACCAAGGTGAGCGTGAAGGTCATCAACGCAACTGCCGGCACGGCAAGGATGAGCCAGCCCAGCACGGCGTGAGCGGCAAGGCCACTTAAGCTGGAAAGAAGTTGGTGCGGTGACATGTGCAGCAGACCGCCCGCATTCGATGCATTGGAGGGGCCCGATGCAAGCAGCCATCCACCCAATCTGACAAACGGCACGATGAGCACAAGCTGCAGCGGCATGACCACGTAGTTGGCGGCCTGAATGGCGGGAAGATTAAGCCTGAGTCCGAGAGCCAGCACTGCGCAGATCGCAGTGGGTATGCCCACAACGGGGAAGCATCCGATGGTGAATCCGAGCGCAAGCGTGAGCGCCAGGCGGCGGGGCGAGTTGCCCTGACACAGCCAAGCTGCTGCATTGCTTTTAATCGAGGCGAAGTTCATCGCGGCGATACTTGTGGGCCCCAGGTATTTACTCATTACTTTCCACGCTACTTG
>PLKY01000083.1 GCA_003140785.1 Acidobacteriaceae bacterium
TTCAGGCCAGCCGCGGCGCCCGCGCCTTCGCACAGGACCGCTATCTTTTTCACCTCATTCTGGCGGCCAGCGAGCTTTATCCAGACATTCCCATCGCCATGCACCAGGACCACGGGAACAGCTTCGAGACCTGCAAGAGCGCCATCGAATTGGGCTACACCTCGGTGATGATGGACGGGTCGCTCAAGGAAGATGGCAAGACGCCGTCGACCTTTGAAGAGAACGTGGAAGTGACGCGTAAGGTGGTTGAGTATGCGCATCCGCGCGGTGTCACGGTCGAGGGCGAGATCGGCGTGCTGGGCGGCATTGAAGACGGACACGGCGCGGGCGGATCAGGCCTCGAGCACGTAACGGATCCTGACCAGGCAGTCGAGTTTGCGGAGCGAACCGGCGTGGACGCGCTGGCGATTGCCATCGGCACCAGTCATGGCGCCTACAAATTCAACAAGAAGCCGGATGGCTCGGTGCTGAAGATGGATCTGCTGATCCAGATTCACAACCGGCTGCCTCATACGCACTTGGTGATGCACGGCAGTTCCTCTGTCCCCAAGGACCTGCAGGACATCATCAACAAGTACGGTGGCAAACTCAAGGAAACCTGGGGCGTGCCGGTCGAAGAAATCCAGCTCGGCATCAAGAACGGCGTGCGCAAGATCAACGTCGACACTGACAACCGTTTGGCCATCACGGGAGCTATTCGCAAGGTATTTGCGGAGACGCCGGACAAGTTCGATCCGCGCGACTACCTGAAGCCGGCGCGCGAAGCGATGGCGAAGGTCGTTGCGCAGCGCATGACGCAGTTCGGCCAGGCCGGTCATGCCGGAGACTACACCCAGATTCCGATCACTGAGATGGCGAAGGGCTATGCGAGTGGAAAGCTCGACACCCGGCCGTCGCTGGTGGGCGCAAAGTAGTTTTCGGTTTCCTGAGTAATCAAAAGGCCGTTCCGCATTNNAACTGGCACCGGAGCTAGCGGAGCCGGAACTTACGCTGCCTCCTCCGCTGCTGTGGGACGCACCGCCGGAGCTTGCACTGCTGCCGCCACCATGGAACGAACCACCACTTGCGCCGCCATGGTAGCCGCTCCCACTGAAGCCGCCATGAAAACCTCCGCTACCGTTGAATGCGCCGGAGTGCGACTGAAGGTCGCCTCCATGATTCGAGATGGGCGCAAAGCCGGTGACAGTTCTGCCTCCCTGGATCGAACGGCTCTGCTGCACCATGAAGCTCTGCGATTTGTGATCGAAGGTGATGGGGATTCCCGTGGGCCTTGGACCAACGCCTTTGGCCACGAAGGTGTCTCGGATCTGATGGCCCTCCATGTGCGGCTCAGCAACACGCGGCAGCGGCACGGGGACCTCGTTGCGGAATTCCTTCGGCGGTTCCTTGAGAAGCTCGACCGGATGGGTGTTGCCGAACGCGATGCGCTCAACCAAGTGGTTGTCTTTCGGATTCAGGGCGAAAACCGGGGCCTTGCGGTTCACGGGTAGATGGTCCTTCACATCGCGCGGATGAATCGGGACAAAGGCCACGGTGCGTCCGCTCTTGATCCAATGTACGCAGGGATGGTGATGTCTATGGCCCGCCACCCAAACATAGTGATTTCCCCGGTAGATCCAACTGCCGGAATGGCACACCGCCCAAGCCCACGGTTGCATGGAATATTGGGCCGCGGCGGGAAGCACGCCATACCTGTACATCGCGCGTGCGTCTCCCGGCATACAGGGGAAGAACGCGTCCAGGTTGGAGTACTGCGGAGATTGTCCGGAGGCTGCCGGAGGTCCGATGAAGCGAATGTTCCGACCTGCCCCGGGAGTCTGGGTCGAGGAGGGTTCAGAGGCCGCGTGCATCGCCAGTTCGCTTTGCTCCGCGGATGATGCTGTTTGTGCGGCGCCAACAGCCTGTCGACTTTCGGTGTTGGGCGGCGGCTCCCAGCAGGTGCCATAAGGCTCGCAGGGAAAGAAGCGGCCCTGTCCCGCAAGATCGGCGAGCCCGGGGACGGGCGCGCTGAGTCCGGAGGCTTCAAGCGCCTCCGCAGTGGCCACGGCCCGGGCAGCCGTGCGGTCCGCAACCCAGTGATCCCAGCTTGTGAATTCGGGAGGACGGATCGGCCCCGCTTCAACGATGCGACGGCCATCTTTGAAGTAAATAGTCTTGCCTGCCGTGAGTTCCTGCGAACCCGCGCCCTCAACGCCGAGCGTGCCGCCGCCCATGGGCGTGAATGCCATGCCGTCGGTGTAGCTGGTCACGCGGAAGAAGGCCATCTGCGGATAGTGGGTGACGAGGTTGTCCGTCGGCGTTCGCAGAATGAAAGCTTCGCCCGCAACATACGGATGCACATGCAGCGTGACCGTGCCGGAGAGCAATGCGAGGTCGGTGTGCGGAATGCCGGCCGTGGTACTAAGGTCGTTGATCGTGAGTACCGAGTTGGGGGCGACATAGAGTGTGGAAGCGTCTTCGAGCTCGATTTCGGCGCGCCCATCGCCGGTAACCAGACTATAGCCGGCTTCGAGCGGCACATTTGCAGAAGCCGCTTCCCAGGTCACGTCTTTGCGATGTTTATCGCCGCCTCGCTCGATCCGCACATCGCCGTCGGCAAAACTGATGCGGGCGATCTGCGGATAGACAGTGTCGGTGTGGTGCTCGCCCATGATGAAGAGCGCGCCCTGCTTGAGCTTTTCAGAGGAATCGCTATTGAGAATCTCGTCGATCTGCTGTAGAGCGCCCTTCTCGTCATGCTGCATCAGCGAAGCAAGCGCCAGCAGCTTTAAATCGTCGCTCAGCTCGGCGTTGGGCTGTACAGGCCGTCCATTTTTGGCGTGAATCTCAATCTCCAATGCGCCGCAATCTTCGATCCAGTTGCTGCCGGGGTGATCGCGCCGCAACGCGCCGCATGTCTCAAGGGCAGTGGCACCCTGGCCCTGCTTGTTTTCGGCGTATGCCTNNTAAAGAGCGCCGTCGGCATGCGCGCTACCTTGCGCCGCAATGCGGGAGAAGATCGCGATCGCGTCGGACCAGTGGCCGCTGTTGATGGAGCGCGTGCCATCCGCATAGGCGTTGTCGTCGGCAGCGTAGCCCACCAGAGGAAGTGATGCAAGTTCGATCGGGTCGCTGGAGGACAGAAGGTTCTGCGCAACGCTGAACGCGGGTGAAGAAATGAGCGCGGCGACAACGGAAGAAAGAACCATGGCATTCGTGTTCATGCGATCCCTCCTTTGAGGTGCAGGTTTGCTTCAGCCTGGTGTTTGGGAATTCGCGAACGCAAGACACGCACTTCAAACAGGAGTCCGTCTTGGTTCATCTGCGCCTGCAGCCGCGCAATCGCATCGGCGTTTAATCCGCCCGGCTGATTGGCAAGCCCGTTCAGCAGCTGGTTCAGGTGATCCAAGGCATTGGTCAGCGCTGGGTCGCCGGCGTTCTCGGCCTCCTGGCGGCACTTGCGGTTGGCGACGAGCAGGCTGCGCGCTTCGTCGCGCAACGGGGTTGCCAGTTGCGTGTCGTCGGCATCGGCGTGCTTCAGCTGAACAAGTAACCGCTCGGAGCGGTCGAGATGATCGCTCAAAACCACCACAACGACGCGTTGTTGCACGGTCGGGGCCGGATGAGAAACGACAGCGGGCGGCGGATTGCGATGTTCCCAGAGGCGACCGGCGTAAAAAGCGGCAGCGACGAGCAGGGCGCATGCCGCAGCGACGCTCAACCCGATCCACAGCGGCTGCCGAAACCATATCTGCCGAAATGAGGGCCGTCTGCGGTCGGCGTAAGCGGGCAACTGGCCTGCGATGGAATTCCAGACCTGCTCGCCGTAGTTTTCAGGACGCGCGGGCGGTTCCACGGCTTTCAGATCGGTGAGATCGGCCTGCAGCGCTTCGTACTCCCGGGCGCACTCCGTGCAGGCGTCCAGGTGGCGCGCGGCTTCGGGACCACCTTCGCTCAAATAAAGTTCGATTAGTTCCTCTTGGCTCAAATGATTCATGTCCTCACCTTTAAAAGTGCGAGTCGGTGCCGCAGTTTGTGAATCGCGCGATAGATGGCCTGCTTGGCCGCATTGGGGGCGATCTCAAGAGCAGCCGCAATCTCCTCCATTGAGCAATCCTCCATGTGCCGCAGAGTGAACGCTGCTCGCTCCAGCGGCGTAAGACTGTGCATGGCCGATTCCCGAAACGCGCCGATTTCTCCGCTCAGCAGCAGCGCTTCAGGGTCGGGCGCACGATCCGGCACTTGCACTGCTTCCGATTCCGTCTCAGTCCCGGTACTTGCCCGGTTGCTCGCATTGCCGCGGCGGCTGACCTTGTCGAGCGCGCAGCGCACGGCGATCCGGTAGATCCAGGTGCCGAAATTCGAACGCGATTCGAAACTTTCCAGCTTGCGATATCCACGCATGAACGCATCCTGCACCACTTCATCGGCGTCGGCTTCGTTGCCGGTGATGCGATAGGCCACTCGAAAAACGCTGCGGCTGTGATGCGCGACCAACGCTCCGTAGGCTTCCTTGTCTCCGGAGAGCACTGCCTGGATCGTTGCGTGGTCGTTCTTATCCATGCACCCAATTAGACAGCAGGCTGCCAGGACCGGTTAGGAGAAGATTCGAGCGGGAACTGGCCGTCCAGCAGTCCCTTCCCATCCCTGAGTCGGTGCCACTTCCATCATCGTCATATGCGTTCTTTAGCCGTCGGGATGATGCTGACGCAGAATCCTCTGTTGGCTCACCGCGTCGCCATCGCCGCTCTTCAGGCTGGTAAAGACCAGTGTTGAAGCGATGGTCAATCCTCCAAGGCAGCGGAACGCGAGGTGAATGCCGTGCATCATCTCTGCGGGCATATGGGATGCACCGTTGGGAACGAAGAACGCCGTGGTGAGCCCAGCTGTGGCCACGCCAAAGCTGATGGACATTTGCTGCATCGTGCTGGCGATGGAACTGGCGCTGCTGGAATCGTACTCGGCGATGTCGGCATACACCAGCGTATTCATGCTCGTGTATTGGAGCGAGGTGAACCCGCCGTAGAGGAAGGCGAGGAGCACGATCAACCACACAGGTGTTCGCTGGTTGATGGTGGAGAAGAGCGCGAGGAGCACGCCGATGATCAACGTGTTCGAAATGAGAACGCCTCGATAACCGACCAGACCGAGCAAACGGCGCAGGACCGCCTTGATGCTCATGGCGCCGATCGCCTGCGGCATGATGAGAAGTCCCGACTGAATCGGTGTGAAGCCGAGGCCGGTCTGATAGAGAAGCGGCAGAAGAAACGGGACGCCGCCGATGCCGAGACGAGTGAAGAAGCTGCCGTTGACGGCGGCGCGGAATGTGCGAATGCTAAATAGCCTGAGCTGCAGCAGCGGGAACTCGAGGCTCTTGGCGTGCAACCAATAGCCGGTGAGCAGCGCGAACGAAATACAAAGCATGCCTGTGATCTCACGGCCGCTCAGGGTGTGCTCGCCGAACACTTCAAGCACATAAGACAAGAGCGCGATGCCGGAGCCGAACAGGATGAGGCCGACGATGTCGAGCGGGTGAGTCTCTTCCTCGAAATAGTTGGGCAAATGCAGATAGACCATGATCAAGCCAACGATGCCGATGGGAATATTCAGAAAGAAAATGACGCGCCAGTGGAAGTAGACGACGATCAGTCCTCCGGCGATTGGTCCCAGCATGGGAGCAATAAGCGCGGGAATGGAAACAAAGCTCATGATGCGGATCAGGTCGGATTTTGGAAATGTACGCACCAGAGTGAGCCGGCCGACTGGAACCATCAGCGCTCCGCCCATGCCTTGCAGAATACGGAAGGCGACAAGCAGATGGATATTGCCGGAGAGTCCGCATAGGAGCGAGCCAAGCGTGAAGAGACCTATTGCTGAAGAGAAGACCCGGCGTGTTCCGTAGCGATCCGCCATCCAGCCGCTGATGGGGATGAAGACAGCGAGGCTGAGCGTGTAACTGGCCAAAACGGCTTTCATGCTGAGCGGAGCGACGTGAAGAGCTTCTGAAACCGCGGGCACAGCCGTGTTGAGAATGGTGGTGTCGAGCGACTCCATGAAGAACGCCACCGCGACGAGCCACGGGAGCAGCCGCTTGCTCGCATCGGAGGGAGCCGGCGATTGTGCGGTAGTCTTTGGGGAAGTGGGTGCGTTCATGGGAGTCGAAGACTCAAGTTCGATTGGTCGGCTTGCGTGCCGCGATCCCGATGCATAGAAGTCTCGATGTTGGATGCCGGACGGAGAGGTCGCGCTGGGCAAGTTCTCAGATGGCCAACTGACTTGCGGTTGCAACCGTTACAGGGCCCGTCGAATCGTCTTTTGCATCGGCCCGATCGAGCAGCCAGTAGTTGAACCCATCGACGATAGCCATCAGCGCTGCCTGATTCATGTCGCTGCTCACGCCGGCGGTGATCCATGGCTCATACCCGTCGGCATGGAAGCTGACGGTGACGCGCACGTAGGCTGCTGAGTCGTTCGCCGAAACGTCGAGCGCGGTCACACTGAAGGTGCCGAGGCGCATCTGCATCAGCGCTGGATACCATTTTTCCAGTTCGCGGCGCATGGCTTTGGTGAGTGCATCCACAGGGCCCGCGCCTTCCGCGCGCGTCGTGGTGACGGTTGCGTCTCCGATCGAGAGCGTCATGAATGACTGGACGAATCGATTGCCGATTTCGTCCGATTCGTCGAACACGCGCCAGCTTCGGATGCTGAACCGGTTGGGCAACGTGCCGAGAATCCGCATGCTGGCCAGTCGGAAAGAAACTTCGCTGGACGTGAATCCGCCGCCCTCGATCATGGATTGGTTAGCGTCAATGAATGCCTGCGCCTGTGCGGAATTGAGCGCAACGCCAAGCGCCTCTGACAACAGCATGACGTTTGCTTTTCCGGATTGGCGGTTAACGCCGATGGTTGGGTTGGCGCCGACGCGCGCCGGATCGCACCAGAGGTAAGCGCCCGGATTCTTGCGCTCACTGCTGCCATGCATCCCGGCCCAGGTGCCAAACGCACCTGTTCCCACGATGGGAGCGCCATGCGGTGGCTCGAGGCCAAACGCTGCGTACGCCGAATGCGCAAGGCTGGTGAGCCCTTTCAGCGATTCTGGCGTGACGAACTCAGCTTCGCCGCGAAGCTGCATCGCTCCCACAACTGTGGTCAGGTTTACATTGCCGCAGCGCTCTCCGGTGCCAAGAAGAGTGCCCTGGACCTGGATCGCACCCGCGAGGATCGCAGCGCGCGTGTTCGCGATGCCAAGGCCGCGATCGGTGTGCCCGTGAAATCCGAAGGCCGCCTTCGGATACTGGCGTACCAGACTGCCGATCACTTCCGCCACTTCTTCAGGACTGGCGCCCCCTGTTGTATCGCAAACGACGATGCGGCTGACGCCCTGGCGAACGCATTGATCGGTGAGTTGGCGGAAATAATCGAGACTGCGCTCATGCAAATCCGGATCGCAGGCGAGTCCATTTTCGCGGCGGCCGCAATTGGCGTCCATTGCGTGTTCAAAATCGACGATGACTTCGAGGCCGTTGTCTTGCAAACATTCGATCGTTTCCCACGCCATGCGGAGGTTTTCTTCCGGAGTCGTTTCGAGAGACATCGTTACATCGAGCAGCCGCGATTTGACGACCACGACGGCAACGGGAACACGCCGCTTGTGGCGAATGATGAATTGAACGTCGGGCCACTCCTGGACTTGTGTGCCATGGCCTCGTGTGCGACCGAAGAGCGCGAGCTTCATTGACCCTGTATCGACAGATAAGAGGGCGGTTGTCAGGCCTTCAACGAATTGGTTGGCGCCCGCGAAACCGATCTCCGCAAAGTGCACGCCAAACGCGCCCATGCGCTCCAGAAGCAGGACCGCGTTGGGCACGGAGATATCAAGATTCGGCTGCTGCAGCCCATCCCGAAGGCTGGTGTCGAACAGCTCGATCTTTCTGGGCTCGGGTGCTTTCATCTTGCCTGCAATGGGTGGGGATTAGGTGACGCGATGAGCGCGTCGCAGCAACGACCCCCATCTGTCATCATAACGTGAATCCCTGCGGCGGAAGGGGATGTTACGGATCTGAGGGCTCTATGACAGATCTACGAAAACGGTACCGAAGCGGCGTAAACTCTAACCGATGATGGTGTTTCTTTCAAAGATGGAGCACGCGTTTTCCGTTACGACGCGTGGCTGTGTCGTCGTACCGGTTGCGCTCACTGATCCCGATCTGCGAGTAAAAGCTGGAGACGCAGTCCAACTACGTAGCGCAAACGGAACTTTGGACGCTCGCGTTGCTGCCATCGAATGGCTAACGGGGCGTTCCGGATGTCGCTTCGGCTTTTTGTTGTCGAAAGACGTTGACTGCTCGCAGATCCCGCCCGACGCGGAGATTTGGGTAGAGAAATCAATGTAGC
>PLKY01000108.1 GCA_003140785.1 Acidobacteriaceae bacterium
GTGATGTTTATTCCTTCCGAATCGGTGATCGATGTGCCGCCGACAGCTGCGGGAAACCCGCCGCCCGACTGCGTGAAAGTTATTTCCGTTCCCGCCGGGTTCAGATTGGCGGCGATTCCGAGATTCTTATCGGCGCCAGTAGTGAAATCCGCCGCCAGGTCGGTCAGCGTATCGGTCGTGCCGGGCGTGCCGAGGGGAAGCGCGTTGACGCCGCCAAATCCGGAGGTCAGGTTCAGAGTGCCGCCCAGCAGATCGGCGCTGTTATTCACCGAGAGCGTGTCCAGCATGGTCCCGGCAGCAACCGAAATTGGAGTCGCATTCAACGCGGTACCGTCGAGGATGGTTCCCGAGGTTGTGACCTTCGCTGTGCCGAGGTCCCCGGGCGTCTGCGAAAACGTCACCTGAGTTTTGGCCACATTTTCTGTAGCGGTGATTCCGAGGTTTGCTTCGGCCCCCGTCGTGAAAGCCGTCACAATCTCGTCAATCGTTTGCTCGGCAAGGTTATAGGTGGAAGTAGTGGCCTTTGCGTCTGCGCCCTCCTGAATAGTGAGTGTCCCACTCAGCGGATCGCTGGCACCGGCGGCTTGCAGGGTGTTCAACATGGTGGGGCCGGTCAGGGTTTGGTTTCCCGAGGTGGATTGGATCTGATCGGTGATAAGTCCGTTTTTTGTAACATTCGCCGTGCCCAGGTCTCCGAGCGTCTGCGAAAGGGTTAGAGTGTCGTTGTTGANNTGTCGGTGAAATTCGCCGTTCCCAGAGGGATGTTATGGTTGGCGCCGTCGGAGCCGACGATGCTGAGCGTGCCGCCCAGCGTATCTCCCGGAACCAGAGACAGAGCGCCCACCACACCGGCGCCATTGGTGCCGGCGCCGATTCCAGCCGACGAAATGATGATGCCGGTATCGGTCTCGCTGCCTCCGCCATTGTTGGCAGCCGATGCCGTTGCCGCAGCGGCGGCGCCCGCCTCTGCGGCAGTGCCAAAGGTTGCAGTCAGGCCCAGGCCTGCGTTGTTGATGNNGCCGTGGCCGCCGTCGCCGCCCCGCCCGCTCCCTTCGTCATGTAGGTAACGTTGACAGTTGTCGCGCCGCTGGCGTTCAGGCTGTCGCTTACCGCGGCGTTGTGGCCGCCGTTCGACAGATCGATGAAGACGTTGTCCGCACCGCTGCTGTACGACATCACGCCCGCTGTGTCTCCGACGCTGGAGGACGAGAGGGTGCGAATGTTCAGGTCGTCGACCGAAGAACCCTCCGTCGAGGAGTCCCCGGTGTAGATGGCTGTCGTGACGCCCGAGAAGACGGCTTGCTGATTGTAGGTGGTCGTCGAGCCAATATTGTTGATCTCGGCAAGGATCGACTGATACTCCTGGTTCGCCGCACCGTCCTGCGCACTGTTCAGCGTTCCGTTCGAGCCTTCAGTCGCCAGCGTAATCGCACGATCCAGCAGGCTTGTCACCTGCGACAGCGCCCCGTCGGCCACCTGCAGAAGCCCTACACCTTCCGCAACGTTGGTGGTCGACTGGGTCAGGGCGGCGGAGTTGGCTGCCAGGCCGTTCACCAGCGAAAGCCCAGCGGCATCGTCCGCACCGGAGTTGATCTTCGAACCGGACGACAACTGCTGCAGAACTGTCTGCAAGCTACTGTTCGTGTTATTGAGATTGTTTTCCGCGTAGATCGCTGAAAGATTATTCAAAACACCGAGGGCCATGGGTAGTCACTCCTTTTTCCGATGTCAACTTTCACGCCCTGCTGGCCTGTGCTTTTTAAATCTCTGCCAGGTCCACTTGTGTGTCTGCTGGGCACCATTGCATCTGCACTCTTCATCGGAGCGGCCCCGGAGAACTTTAGTCATTTTTTCAAGCCCATATTTTGTCGGTTTGTGGCAGCCTCATCCACACGTGTCTTGATTCGATTCAGCAGCTGTTTCGATTCACGTCAATCTCTGCTTCAATGCGATTCAATGTGTTGTTCATTTTCGCGACACAATCGAAGTCCCCGGCCACGCCTCCGCGCGGCTTCGCGTTGCAATCGTTCCGGTTGGCCGGGAAAAAAAACGGCGACAAGAGGATCGCCTCTTGCCGCCATCGGTGTTGACTACAACCGCAGTTGCTCTCTGCCAAAACCTTCGAATCGAATCTCCGATTATTGAGGATTGCCTGCGCCAGGGACACCTGCTTCAGCCTGAGCATTGGCTCCGCCATCATCGTCCAACATGCCCTGTGGTCCAGGCGCCGGGGGGGCTGCGTTCGGGGCGTTGCCTCCGCCCGGCCCTCGTCCATCGGGTCCGAGCCCGCCAGGTCCACCGCGCCCGGATCCACCGCCTCCGGGCCCACCTGGTCCGCGGCCACCTTCTCCCCAATTGCCGCGCATTTGGCCACGGTTCTCGCGGAACTCCTGCACCTGCTTCCACTGTTCCGGCGTCAACTTGCTGCGTAGCGCCAGGAGATAACGCGCGTTGGCCTTTTCCAACTCCGCGCGTGCCTGCGCTACCTTGTCGATTTGAGCCAGGATTGCGGATTCGTTGGGCTGATCGTCGCGCACCAAAGGCTCCAGCGCCAGCTCGGCTTTTGAGAGATTGGCATGCAAGTCGATGAGCGTCTCGCGATGCTGCAGCAGAATCTGATCGAATTGCTTCCGCTGGTCGTCGGTCAGCTTCAGGCGCTCGACAATCCGAGGGTTGTTCCACCATCTACCTTCGTTCCCGTGACCGCCGAAGGCTCTTTCAAACGGAGGCCGGTGGCCGTCCCCTTC
>PLKY01000185.1 GCA_003140785.1 Acidobacteriaceae bacterium
CAGCCTTCACGAATTATCCAGATTAGACGCCTCGCGGACCAGTTCACTCTTCGGGTGCCGTCTTTTGGGAGGGATGTGATTGCTCGATATGACGAGCAAAGATGATCATCATTTCCCCGCGGTTCTCTGGATTGGGACGAAATTCCGCGTCGCAAAGCGAACATTTATAGTAGCCTGAGAATCTTCCTTCGCGGTCTTTGGCTGCGGTGAGATGTGCGTCTTCTCCCATACCCAAAGTCTACGCCGCACAAGTCTGCATCGCCTAACATGAACGGTGCTTGCATCCCGCCTACTGGAGCGGATGACCGATTGGATTTCGTCGGCAGAAGTGTCATGTGGTAGACCGTTATAGTGGGGCGACCGCAGTATTCTGCGTCGTCAATCGCCCCCTTTAGGACGTTCATCATGCGGTTGCCGCCAAAACCTCCGACCCTAGCGGGCAATCGTCTGCCTCGAAGGGTGCGGCGACGCAGTTTATGTCTGCAAACCGTCATTGCCTTAGTCCTCTATTCGGCCCTCCCTTGTTATGCGCAATCCGCGCCCTGGTCAGAACGAGTCGCGAACGCCATCATTCGGCTCAACCCCGTAAACGAAACCGAAGCTCGACCAGTGAACGCGTGGGACGATGAGACCGGTTTGCAACTCGAGGGACTAGACGCTGTCTGGTACAACACGGCGAATGGAGACTACTTCCGCTATGGAAAGGGCAAAGTCGATGAGTATCTCCGCGTGAATGAGCCGCGAGATTCGGACAACCAAACCACGAGCGCGCTCGGCGACGCTCTTCTTGGCCGGCAACTTCTCCTCTTGTACCGCGTAACGCTCGACGCCAAATATTACAAAGCAGCCGCGGGAATCCGCGAGACAATCGCCTCTGCCTGTGATATTTCATCTGCCGGGCGAAGCCAATCGCGATCGGAGGTCCCGTGCATGTCTCAGCCATTCCTCGCGGAATACGCTTCTGTGTTTCAAGAGCCACAGGACTTCGCGGGAATTACGCAAAGTTTTAGGCGTTGGAACGAAATGGCTCATCCGCCGGCGGAGGGAAAAGAAACAGCAGCCGCTGACTCCAGAGCCTTGGCAATAGCACGGCTGGCGATGGCCTTGGTCGATTCGCTATCTTATTATCCGCAGGAAGACCCGGGGCGTCCCGAACTAATCGCAATGCTGAATCGCATCGCAACCGAGGCGGTGCGTCATCAGGACAGCGAGACAGGGCTCTTTGACGAATTGCCGCGATCGACCACGTCCAACCATCATCCGGCTTCCCCAACCGCCGAGTGCCTGCTCGTCTATGCACTCGCAAAGGGTGCGCGCTTGGGATATTTGCCTGAACGCCGCTCTTCGCACGCTCAGCTTGCCTGGCAGGGCGTCCTGAAGCATTTCGTGCAACAGGATCCGAGCGGCGCCATCACGATGACTGAAGGAGCTGTTAATAGCGCACGTAATCGCAGCCCCGCCGAAGACAAAGGTTCCGCGCCTCCGGCGGCCCTCAAAGATCCCAACAAGGAAGGTGTTGGCCTGGGCGCCTTGCTTTTGGCTGCCGCCGAAGTTGACAACGCACCCACAGCGGCTATCGCGCGCGGCGAAAGGGTGATGCTCGATGCCTGGTATAACAGCCAGCAGCGCAAGAACGCCGCCGGACAATCGGACTACTTCCATTACAAATGGTCCGATCTAAGTGACAGCGGATACTCTCTTTTTGATCATCTCTTTCAAAGCTATGGACTGACGACCGAGACGCTCTACTCCGCTCCGACGAAAATCAGTCTGGCGAAGGCTCAGTTTTATATCATCGTGTCACCCGACATTCCAATAAAGAATCCCGATCCGCACTACATGACGGACCACGACGCCAAAGAGATTGCCGCATGGGTCAAAAGCGGAGGTGTGCTGGTCCTTATGGAGAACGATCCGCCCAACGCCGACATCGCCCATTTGAATCTGTTAGCCGATCGCTTTGGAATCCATTTCGACGATGTCTTGCATCATCACATCATCGGCGAACAGGTTGAAGACGGCCGCATTCCTGTTGCCGCCGAGGGCAAACTCTTTCATCAACCTCACACTCTCTATATGAAGGATACCTGCGCCATTTCGATCAGCGTACCCGCCGTCGCATTGCTCCGCGATCGAGGCGACGTCGTGATGGCGACTGCAAAATACGGCCGCGGCACAGTATTTGCCGCCGTGGATCCCTGGCTCTATAACGAATACACAGATGGGCGAAAGAATCCACGCATCTACAATCAGTTCGATAATTTTTCCGGCGGCAAGGAGCTGGTGCAATGGCTGGTGCAACAACATCCTCATTGAAATCCGTGAGCGGGAAAGAAGACAATGTCCTTGATATGAAAACCGTCTTGATCGCCGATCCCATGCGCTATTCGCGCATGACAACGCAGGAGCTTCGCGAATCGTTTCTTATTGACGCTATCTACCAGCCGGGAACGATACAGTTGACTTACGTTGATCTGGACCGCGCGGTAGTTGGGATGGCGGTGCCGCTCCAAAGCCCGCTTCCGCTGCCAACGACTCCGGAATTGAGAGCAGAGTATTTCACTGAGCGCCGCGAACTCGGCGCGCTCAACGTTGGCGGAGCGGGCGCCGTCCATGTGGGTAACTCATCCTACCAACTGGATAATCTCGATCTGATTTATATAGGCCGCGGCAACCTCGATATCCGTTTCGAATCGAAATCGGAGCAAACGCCCGCCGTTTTCTATCTTCTGAGTTATCCAGCGCACGCGGTTTATCCGGTCACCGTCGTCAAGAAAGCAGACGCGCAGCCCACCGAAATTGGAAGCGCTGAGACCTGCAATCGCCGAACCATTTATAAGTATGTCCACTTGGCGGGCGCAAAGAGCTGTCAGCTGGTCATGGGCGTCACCCATCTGCAAACGGGAAGCGCCTGGAACACCATGCCGGCTCATACCCACATGCGTCGCTCCGAAATCTACCTTTACTTCGACGTCGCGGAAAACGCTCGTATTTTTCACTTCATGGGCCCACCGCAAGAGACCCGGCACCTGCTCATGAGCAATTGCGAGGCTGTCGTTTCTCCCGGATGGTCAATCCACGCAGGTGTGGGCACACAGGCCTACAAATTTTGCTGGGGCATGGGCGGCGAAAACCAGGACTATGCCGACATGGACCCAGCGCCGCTTGAAAGCATGCACTAAGGAGGAGATTCGATGAAATGTGCAGTATTCTTATTCGTCGCTGCTGCGCTAAGCATTCCGGTGTTCGCGCAGAGCGGCGGAAAGGCCGAGCTGTTCTCCGCCGCCCAGATTCGAGAGCGAGTAGCGGCGCTTACTCCCCAAGCCGCCGCGTCAGGCAGCGCTGGGCAGATGCTGGCAGACTACGGAAGCCACAAGGTGCAAATCTCGGTGCGCACCGCAAGCGGTGGCGCTGAAATCCACGCCCACTTCGATGACGTGATGATTGTGCAGCAGGGAAGCGCGACACTGGTCACCGGTGGCACCGTCATTGATCCAAAATCGACCGCCGATGGTGAGACCAAGGGAACCGGTATTCAAGGCGGAAAATCGCGGACCATCTCGCCTGGAGATCTGGTGACAGTAAATGCCGGAGTGCCCCATCAGTTATTGGTTTTGCCCGGCATAACCTATAGCGCGGTCGTGATCAAAGTGAAGGAATGAACCGCTGCTGCAAGGGCGTGATCGAGTCTAACTCGCCGCGCTCTGTCTCTTATCTCCTAACAAGCGGCTTTCGAGCCGTCGATAACTCCACAGCAGCCAACTTACCTCTGGATGCGCGCCGACCCTCCTTGCGCGAACGCGCGCACTTGCTCCAGTGTCGCCATCGTGGTGTCACCAGGAAAAGTGGTGAGCAGCGCTCCGTGCGCCCAGCCAAGCTTTGTAGCCACATCCGGAGTCTCACCAGTCAACAAGCCATAAAAGAACCCCGCTGCAAAACCATCCCCGCCGCCCACGCGATCGTAGACATCCAGTTCTGCAGTCGGCGCGGTATATGTCTTCCCATCCATCCAGGCAACCGCGCTCCAGCTATGCCGGTTCGTGGAGTGCACCTCCCGCAGCGTCGTCGCGACCACCTTCACATGGGGATGCTTCTGCACAACCTTATCGATCATCTCAACGAAAATGCGCGGGTCGAGTTTTGACTTCGAAGCGACCTCGGGTCCAGCAATGCCCAATCCTTTCTGCAAATCCTCTTCGTTTCCAACCAGTACGTCAACGTTCTCGACAATCCGCCCGATCACGTCGACCGCATGCTTGTTGCCCCCGGAGATATTCCAAAGCTTCTCACGGAAGTTCAGATCGAAAGAAGTCACGGCACCGGCAGCCTTGGCCTCGCGCATCGCTTCCACCGCGAGCTCCGACGTGGTCGGAGAAAGTGCAGCAAAAATTCCCCCGCTGTGCACCCATTTCACGCCACCTGCGAAGATCGCCTTCCAATCAAAGTCCCCGGGTTTCAATTGCGCCGCAGCTTCGTTGGACCTGTTGTAAAAGACCACAGGAGCGCGCACGCCAAAGCCCCGGTCGCTATAGACTGCGGCCATGTTGGGCCCGTTCACACCATTGTGAGCGAAATGCTTGTAGAACGGTTTCACGCCCATGGCCCGCACGCGCTCAGCGATCAGATCACCCAACGGATAATCCACCATCGCGGACGCGATGCCGGTCCTGAGTCCGAAACAGTCAGAAAGATTGGCAGCCACATTAAACTCGCCACCGCTCACATGAATCGCGCATTGCGTAGCCTTGCGAAATGGGATTATCCCTGGGTCCAGCCGGTGCACCAGGGCGCCCAACGAAAGTAGATCTAACTCGGCATCCTTACGGAACGTTAAACTGTTACCCTTTGAATCACTCATCGATAACTCACCTCGTCATCCCCTCTGAGATTCTAAGCGATCAGAACCCAGCGATCCTGTCGCGCTTCAGCGGCTCATCCATCCGCCATCGACGACAAGAATATGACCATGCATATAATCGCTGGCCCGCGAGGCCAGGAATATCGCAGCTCCGCCCAAATCCGAGGGCGTTCCCCACCGCCCCGCGGGAATTCGCTCGAGAATCTGTCGCGAACGGACCGGATCGGCACGCAAGGCCACGGTATTGTCTGTCTCCATATAGCCGGGAGCAATCGCATTCACGTTGATTCCTCGCGAAGCCCATTCATTGGCAAAGGCCTTCGTCAACTGGCCCACGCCACCCTTGGCCGCCGCATAAGACGGCACAAATACGCCACCCTGGAATGTGAGCAGCGATGCAATGTTGATGATCTTTCCGCCGCCCTGAGCCAGCATGTGTCGGCCCGCAAGCTGGCTCAGACGAAAGACGCTTGACAGATTCGTCTCGAGAACCGCATTCCAATCCTCCCATGAGTAATCGGCTGCCGGAGATCGCCGGATTGTCCCGGCATTGTTCACCAGGANNCCAGGATGTCGATCCTGCCGAAATTTGTCATAACTTCGTCGATCATCCGAGTACAAGCATCCGCGTCGCTCACGTCGCCAGTGACAACTGTGGGTTTTCCACCCGTTTCTTCAACCTGTTTCGTCGATTCTGCGGGAACGGAACTCGACCCATGCAGCGCAATCTCCGCACCGGCCTCCGCCAATGCCAGCGCAATCCCCAACCCCAGCCCTCGCGAAGAGCCAGTCACCAAAGCCGTCTTCCCGTGCAAATCAAAAATATCCAAAGTCACAAAACGCCTCGTTTTTCCGACCAATCTTGCAGGTCCACGTTTTCTGTTTTCGATGGCCAGCCATAGCCTCAAGTATCGCCTTCACTTCTCGTCTGTCAAAATCTCTCCGCTCCTGTACGGGATAATCCGTTCGACTCTCGCCACGAATTTGCCGATTGGACGCCTTCTTTTTCCGTTTTTCCACCGAAATCCCAATACCTTTCTTTCGTACTACTCAAAGCACACAAAAAATTGGCTCGCTTCGAAGCAACCGGGTATATTCACAGGTACCGGAGATAGCAAAATTGGAAGATATTCTCAATATTCAAAACTTCCGTAAGTCTGAGCACGTTGCTACCCCAGACCATCGGCCCCGAAACATTCCGGAAGTCGGCGTACGCGAATCGGTCCTTGAAGACATCGCTCTTAAATCTCTCTACACTTCTGGCCCGTTCTCGGTACTCGATCTCGGCGATCACATGCGGCTCAACTACGATGTCGCAAACGATCTCTTCAGCCGGCTGCGGGGAAAGCTTCTGTGCGAAGTGACCGGAATGACCGGCAACATTCCTTATATCGCGATCACGTCTCAGGGCAGGTCACGGGCACTAGAGCTTCTTTCGCACAGTCAATATGCGGGACCCGCGCCGGTATCCTTGGCCAGCTATGTCGAGCAGGTGCGCCTGCAGAGCGTCCGCAACGTCGAAGTGCATCCGCCCGACATCGAGCGCGCATTTGCTCATATGGTTATCGACAGCAAGACGCTGGCTCAGTTCGGAACCGCACTCAACTCCGGTTCCGCCATCTTCCTCTACGGCCCTCCCGGTGTAGGAAAAACTGCAATCGCCGAAACTCTTTCGCGCGTTCTTGCGGAAGACGCGATCTGGATACCGTATGCCATCGAGGTCGACGGCCAGATTATCACCGTCTACGACCCTGCCATTCACAAACGAACCTGGGAGTCCGAGTCGGACAACCGCGATCTTCGCTGGGTGCGCTGCCATCGTCCTTCGGTCCTCGTCGGCGGGGAGCTGACGGTCGAGATGATGGACCTGCAATTCAACCCANNCGCCGAGATGCTCGACCTGCAGTTCAACCCGATCAACAAATTCTATGTTGGCCCGATGCAGATGAAAGCCAACAACGGCGTCCTGATCATCGACGACCTTGGGCGGCAACGCATTCGTCCCGATGAGTTGCTGAACCGATGGGTCGTTCCCCTCGATCGCAAAATCGAGTTCCTAACCTTGGCAGGCGGACGAAAGATCGAAATCCCCTTCGAAATGTTGGTTGTGTTCGCTTCCAACCTTGATCCTGCCGAGCTATTGGATCCTGCCTTCTTGCGGCGCATCCAGACAAAGATCAGCATTGGCGCGGTCACCGACGATCAATTCTGCGAAATTTTTCGCCGAGTCGCCAGGGATCATGAAATAGACGCTGATCCCACACTCATCAAGGAACTCATCATCCTGATCCGCGGCACATTGAAATTGGAGTTGCGCGGTTGTCATCCGCGAGATCTCGTGAATCAGATTTGCTGGGCAGCGCGTTACGAGGGCGTCGCNNCCGAAGATCGACCAACCGGCTTTGATGCGGGCTGTCGAGGCCTACTTCCTCCCCAACGTCAAATAGGATCGGGCGGTTCCACTGAAGATTTGTGCAAGACAAGCGGCGCCGCCTGCAAGAGCTGCGCCGCCTCGTTCTTTGGCTTGAGGAGGCCATCGGTTGCCAAGCATCGAATTTCTAAAACAGATTCCACAGTGACTGGTTGT
>PLKY01000232.1 GCA_003140785.1 Acidobacteriaceae bacterium
TGAAGGACTCCGGCGAAAAGGTGCAGGCTGCCGACAAGACTGAGGTCGAAGCGGCACTGTCCGAGGCGAAAAAGGTCCTCGAAGGTACGCCGTCCTCAAGCGAGTTGAACGCTGCCCACGAGAAACTGACCAAGGCGAGCCACAAGCTGGCCGAGGTGCTCTACAAGGTGAATTCTGGACAGGCCGGCGCGCCGGGAGCGCCCGAGGCGCAGGCAGACGGCACGCCCGTTGGCGAACAGAAGAAGGACGAAGGCGTAATCGACGCCGAGTATGTCGACGTCGAAGACAAAAAGTAAGCACCTGCGGTGCGGCAGCCCCGCCGTTCCGGCGGAAGATCGGGGTGGGCGACGGTTCGTCGCCCACCGCAAGAAATTATTTAGATTGCCCAAGCAGGCCGACGCAAATGTTATGAAGAGGACTTTCTTATCCAATTACAGATGACGGCAAAGTCGATTGTCGGCAAAATCAAGGTGCCCGAGCAGCGAGTGGCCGATTCGCAGATGAGCGACGAAAGTGTTATAGACGCGCAGCATGTGGACGTGGACGATAGCAAATAACTTGTGAATTCTTCCGGGCCATCCCTGTTCGTAGGAGAATGTGCCTTCGGATAGCTCATTTCTCTGTAGGCATGTGGAGTGAGCCCCAGAACTTGCAATCTATTTATTTACTTTAAGCCCTTTGATCTGAGCCAGAATCGAGATGATATATGCATTTGAAAGACAGATTCTCAAACTTGCTGTGCTCTCTTCGCCGTAAGCTTGCTTCTCCCAAAATCCTGGAGTCCCTGCCCGATGTACAGGGCATGGAGCGCATCTTTGAAAATGGCCGTTGCCTTTACGACGGCTACCAACGCGCGACGCCGGTGAAGTACGGCTCGCTCGGCGAACAGGTCCGGCGCGATCCCGTCTATCGCAAGGCGCTTGCGGCGGCCCGCCTGCCCGACGTTGAATCCATGGTGGTCGAGTCGCGCTTCATCAACCTTTTCATTCTCGTCAAGTTCTTTTTGCGCAATCTGAATTCGCAGAACATCATCGAATTCGGGGCGTTCAAAGGCGGCAGCGCTATCTTCATGGCCACGCTTCTGGCGGAGTACTACCCGGACGCGCGCATTCTCTCGCTCGACACCTTCGCCGGCCTGCCCGCCCTGAAGACAGGCGTCGATAAACCGCCCGAGGACTTTCTTGCGATTAATCTGGAGCGCACCAGGGCAACTGCTCGCTCGCTGGGGCTCACCAACCTTGAATATGTTCAGGGTCTGATCGAAGATACCGCAGCCGAGTCGTGTCTCCGCCTGGGCGCCATCGGTCTTGCGCACATCGATGTCGTGCTCTACGGGCCATCCGTTTTCGCGCAAAACATCGCGTGGGATCACATGGCTCCCGGGGGTTACATTGTGCAGGACGACGCCCTCGAGCCGACTTGCCCCGGAGCGACGCTTGCCGTGGAAGAGATGATTCGCAGACGCGGCCTTTCGATGGAGCAAATTTGGCCGCAAATCGTCTTCCGGGCCAATATGCAGGCCACTCGTGCGATTGCTATAGCAGGCGATTAATCTAGGCATAGAGATTGGTATCTAGTTCGGGGCGGGCGACGTAACGGTTGCCCGCCCCGAATTTTTGATGAGGCAAGCCCCCGCGAGGCCGGTCGAGTTGAGCATGTTTCGTTTCTCGTGTTACGATAAACGTTAAGCATGATCCGCTCGTTCGCCGACGCTGAGACCGAGAAAGCTTTCTATCATCGGCACGGCCGGCGGTATGCGGCATTCGAACGCGCCGCGTTATGCAAGCTGAGGCAGATTCAGAGAGTTCTTCGCGTCGAAGATCTGTATGAGCCTCCAGGAAACCTTCTGGAACAGCTAGAGGGCGATCGCGAGGGCCAGTGGAGCCTGCGGATCAACGATCAATATCGAATCTGTTTTCGATGGAGAGATGGCGATGCCTACGAGGTTGAAATCGTCGATTACCACTGAGCTTGAGGACGGCGACCGCATGCCGCCCCTTCATCCCGGAGAAATGCTTCGGGAGGAGTTCATGAAGCCGCTTGGACTTTCGGCAAATGCGCTTGCAATGGAGCTGCGGGTCCCGGTGACGCGCGTTTCGGAGATTGTCCGCGAGCGACGCGGCATCACGGCCGATACGGCTCTGCGGTTGGGGCGCTACTTCAACATGCCTCCCGAGTTCTGGATGGGGTTGCAGGTGGATTTCGATCTCGAATCCGCGGCGGACGCCCTTGCAGACACGTTGCGGCAGAAGATTCGGCCGCGGCCTGCCAACGCAGCCCGTCCCAAAGAGAACGCTCGGGCAATTGCCTGAGCTGTCACGGGAAGATTAGTGGACTTTACGACGGAGACGAGCAGTTAAACACCTGAATTGCAACGAAGAAAGCGCACGAACAGGAAAACCAGAGTTCAGATAAACAAATGGCCACAACGACAAACAAAGATTATTACGCGATGCTCGGTGTGAAGAAGACGGCTACGCAGGAGGAGATCCGCAAGGCCTTCCGCAAGGCGGCGCGCCGCTACCACCCCGACGTGAATCCAGGCGACAAAAAGGCCGAGGAGAAGTTTAAGGAAATCTCAGAAGCCAACGACATCCTGAGTGACGAGAAGAAGCGCAAGATTTACGACCAGCTTGGCTTCTATTCGGACCAGATTGATCCAGCACAGGCCGAAGCCTATGCGCGGCAACAAAGCGCCGGCGGTCAGGCCCCGGTCGACTTTGGCGGGTTCGACTTCTCAGGTTTTCAGGGCACCGGTGCACAGCCGCAGGCAGGAGCCGGTTCCTCTACATGGGGCAGCTTTAAAGATATTTTTTCCGGCATCTTCACCGGCGCTCCGGAGCAGCGGCCGCGAGGCCCGCAGCCCGGTTCGGATCTCGAATACCAGGCCACCGTCGACTTCTGGACTGCGATTCGCGGCGGCCAGGCGCGCATACAGGTCACCCGGCAGGAACTTTGCCCCACTTGTCACGGCCAGGCTCACACCGGCGGTCCCATGCCATGCCCCGAGTGCAACGGCACCGGTCAGGTGACGCAAATGGGCGGGCGGATGAAGTTCAACATTCCGTGCCCGCGTTGCAATGGCACTGGACGCGTCTCCAATGATTGCTCCACGTGCCATGGTGAAGGAACCGTGAACCGCACGGAGACAGTAGAATTTCGAATCAAGCCGGGTACGCGCGATGGGCAACGGATTCGGCTGCAGGGCAAGGGCAACGCGGGTCTCAATGGAGGCGCCGCCGGCGACTTGTTCGTCATCGTCCGGACGGGCACCCACCCTGTGTTTACAAGGACTGGCGACGATATTTACATCGCCGTGCCGGTCACGGTTCCCGAAGCTTCGCTGGGCACCAAGGTGGATGTCCCGACCATCGACGGACGAGCGCAACTCAAGATTCCTCCCGGTACTCAGAGCGGACAAAAACTGCGCATGCGCGAACGGGGCGTGGAAAGCGCGTCCCATCCCGGCCAGCGCGGCGACCAGATCGTCACGGTCGACGTCGTGGTCCCGCATTTGCAAGATGAGCGCAGCCGCGAAATCATGCGCGAACTGGCGAAACTGAACAACCAGGATCCGCGAGTTTCCTTGTTTGATAAGCTGTGAGCGCCAGGCAAGTCGATGAGGAAGTAGTGGGCTCATGGGTTCCGACCCCGCAGCGACGAATGAAGATGGGATTCAGAAGCTGGAATTCGAGTGGCATCCGGTCAAAGCGGCAGCGAACTTGAAGAAACACAAGGTTTCCTTCGACGAGGCAAAGACGATATTCGGTGACAAGAAGCACCTTGAGGTTCCCGATCATGATCACAGCTTTGGTGAGTTCCGTTATCTAGCCATCGGTCGGTCGGAACAAAACCGTCTTCTAACGGTAGTCTTTACTGAACGCAGGAATAAATTGCGGTTGATCAGTGCCCGGATCGCAGAACCGTGGGAGAGGAGGGAATATGAAAACACTGATGAATAAGAGCGAGCAGAAATTGCGGAGCAGATTCGATTTTTCAAAGGCTGTTCGCGGAAGACACTCTGAACGGTACGCGAAAGGCCATACCGTAACCCTCCTTACGGGTGAACCAGAGATGGACGACCCGCTTGCACCAGGTGAGACTGATTCGCAATTGGTAGAGATTGCCGGCAAACATCTACTAATTTCACGATTGGTTGCCGCGGGATATGAAGTTGCCGAGCCATTGCGCGACAGAGGAATAGATCTGATTGTCTACCGGGACGAGAATCAATTCAGTGCAGCGCCGGTTCAGATGAAAGCTTCAACCCAAGAGTCATTCTCTTTGGATCGCAAATATGAAAAATTTCCAACTCTGCTCATCGCCTACGTTTGGAATGTGAATGTCGGCGACAAGGGCGAAGTTTACCTGCTTACATTCGATCAGGCATTGAGGGTGATGGATGCGAAAGGCTATTCAGAGACCGACTCCTGGACCAAGAATGGCTATTACTTCGTTCGCAACGCCGGTAAGGAACTGAAAGAGCTTTTGAAACCCTTTCGAATGCAGTCAAAAAATCGAAGAGAAAAGATCTTGGCAGCTGGTTGATGGGATCATCATGGTTACGAGACGCAAATCCAAAGGCGCGTATATGATCTCGGCGGTAGCCGAGATGTATGGGATTCACCCGCAAACGCTCCGGCTCTACGAGCGCGAGGGGCTGTTGAAACCGTCCCGTACCGAAGGCAATACGCGTCTCTACACCGATGAGGACGTCGAGCGCCTCGAGTTTATCCTGAATCTCGCCCGCGATCTGGGGGTGAACATCGCTGGTATCGGCATCATCCTGCAAATGCGCGAACGCATGGAAGAGATGAATCGCCAGATGCAGAGCTTCGTGGAATATGTCCGTTCAGAGATGTTGACGCGCTTCCAGCAGGCCGCGCCCGGCTCCGCAGGAGCCATCGTTCCCCTGCGCAAGCCGACCGTAGTGCCTCCCCGCACGCCGGCAAAGCGCGATGCGTAACGGAAGTCAGCGGCCGTTCCAGCCATTTGCGTCTTAATTGAAAATGACGGCGCTGTCATTGCTCTTTCAGTCCCAGCACCAGTCTCGGTACAGGTATTCTTAGTCCTGCATGTTGTACGCGCTCCTCGCATTGGCTGTCTTCGGGCTCATCACTTCCACGGTTTTTGCCGGCATCGTGCTGGCTGCGGTGCAGGGTTATCTGCGCGAACGCCGCGCCGCCCTGGAACAACTTTCGGAGCGGCCTGGATTCGCTCCGCCATTGACATTGCTCAAGCCGCTGCACGGGGCGGAGCCGAATCTTGAAGCCCATCTCGACACCTTTTTCCAGCAGGATTATCCCCAATACGAAATCCTCTTCTGCGCACGGCGCGGCGATGACGAGGGGCTGGAGGCCGCCCGCCGCGTCGCTGCCCGCTATCCGCATATCCATGCGCATTTCTTCTCGACCGGTGAACCTCCCTACATCAACGCAAAGGTAGCTTCATTGGAGTTGATGGAAGCGTCGGCGGCTCACGACATCTTCGTCATCAGCGATAGCGATGTACGCGTCACGCCCGATTATCTGCGCGCAGTGGCGTTGCCGTTCACCGGCGAGCATGTCGGGGCAGTCACCTGCCCGTACCGCGGCGTGGCAGCCGAAGGTGGTCTGTGGGCGCGGCTCGAAGCGGTGGGTATGTCCGTCGAAATGACCTCCGGGGTGTTGGCGGCGCGCGCTATGGAGGGAATGCAGTTCACTCTCGGCCCAACGATGGCGTTCCGGCGTGAAACCATTCGCCGCATGGGTGGTTTCCGCGTCACTGCCGATTACTGCGCCGATGATTTTGTGCTCGGCAACGAGACGTGGAAGCTTGGGCAGCAAGTTGTCCTCAGCCACCACGCCATCGATCACATGGTCATCAACAAGACCGTTGCTGCATCGCTCAAGCATCAGGTGCGCTGGATGAAGTCGACGCGCTTCTCGCGACCCAGGGGGCACTTCGGCACGGCGCTCACGTTCAGCATGCCTTTCGGTCTGCTCGGATGGGCCGCCGCCGCCGCGATGGGCCGCCCAGCTCTTGCCCTCGCGCTTTTTGGCTGGAGCCTGGCGACGCGGCTCGCGCTGTCTCTTTTAGTTGGCCGCGCCGTTGTTGGCGATCGCAGCTGGTTCGGCCTGCTGGTCCTGTATCCGATGCGCGACCTGATGGGATTCTGCTTCTGGATCGCGAGCTACTTCTCGAACCGTATTCTCTGGCGCGGGCGCGTCTTTCAATTGCTGCCCGGCGGAAAAATGCGCGCGGCAAAATAAGCACGTCCTGCCCCGCAGTCGCTACTTTAGAGCTGTTCTCCAATTCATGTGTGGCATTTTGAGTGTCGAGCAAGGTAGCTTTTTCTTGATGAAAAAGCCACTTAGCTATAATACTGTTCACTTAATGATC
>PLKY01000138.1 GCA_003140785.1 Acidobacteriaceae bacterium
TCGCCATCTCCAACCATCGGCTCGTGGCCTTCGAAAACGGTCGCGTTTCCTTCCGTTGGCGGGACTATGCCCACGGCGGCAAGAAGAAGGTCATGACTGTTTCCGCAGAGGAGTTCCTGCGCCGCTTCCTGCTTCACGTCCTGCCTCGCGGCCTGGTTCGCATTCGACACTTCGGCATCTTCGCCAACCGTAGACGAAGTGCTGCGCTCCAACGCTGCCGCGCTCTGCTCGCCATAGCTCCCTCCGTCGATCCAGCAGAGATACCGGGACTGCGCTGTCCCGCCTGCTCCGGCATCATGCTTGTCGTCGAACTACTAACCTGCAGCCAGCTATATTTTCGTTCCAACCTGACCTGCTCCGCACCACGGAGATCTGGCGATGACAGCTCCTAAGAACTTCATGACTTACTGTGGTCCTATCGATCGTCTCCGCCATCGCGCCCCTGCACGCAATGCCGGCCTGCGCTCAAGAACGGGTTTCAACACGCGTGTAATCTCTGCAAAGATCGCGATCAGACACCCATTCCATCTCTATGTGAGCTGTTCTCCGCTCCATCCATCGCGCCTCGCGCCCGCACAACCTTTGCAGAGATACTCGGCGCCGATTGAAATCCCATAGGTAGATCACCGCGTCCCTCGCGACAGCGACTTACTTCAAACGCCCCTATCGAAACTGCCCCAGAGAAGAATCTGGACTATCCTGACCTCTCGCGTCGGGGCAGTCCCGATAGGGTTCTAACGTTTACCGGGAGTAATCCTGGGAACAGACGGCGCCCACACGGTATGCATGTCATGTAAGGTTGATGGCAAAGGAGCAGTCTGATCACAATCTATGCTTACCCGAATCAGAGTGTGTCTTCTCTTGGCCCTGACCTCCGGCCCAAGCCTGTTCGGCGCCGATTTTGCCATGAAGGTGACCGACAAGAATTACCTCGATACTCAAGGTTTTAGCGTATTTCTCTACGACAGCACGTACCATCCCGTTTTCGTCGACCAGAAGAACACGGCCATGGAGATGATTCTCCACGGCCAGCGCATTGCCACGAATGGCGACGTGCGCCTGATGCCAACGCCCGAGCAGTGGGACCTGGTGGCAACCCTCAAGGGGCGCCAGGCCAATAAGGAGAACAACCGGCTCACCGCCGACCTCGCTTTCCCGACTTTCGACGTCAGCTACACACTGGAAGTCGCAGCGGAACCAGGCGGCGTGAGGGTCAGCATCAATCTCGACAAGCCGCTCCCGCAGAAACTGGCCGGGCGGGCCGGCTTCAACCTGGAGTTTCTGCCCTCGATCTACATGGGCAAGGCTTACCTGGTGGACGGAAGCAAAGCCGGCATCTTCCCGCGCACGCCGAACGATCCGATGGTCAAGGTATTGCCGCTGGCGGATGAACCTAAAAGGGCGTACTACCTTGAGGACTGGGAGAAGGCCAAGGGATACACTCAGCCCCTGCCGTTCGCCGAGGGCAAGAGCATCACCCTGGGAGTCGATGATGCGCTGGCCCGGATCAACGTCACATCGGATGCGGCCGATCTCATGCTGTTCGATGGACGCGACCGCGCGCAGAACGGCTGGTTCGTGTTGCGTTCGCTGATTCCTTCAGGCAAGACCACCGGCGCCATCGTGTGGCACATCAGGCCGGATGTGATTCCGAACTGGACGCGGCCGCCGATGGTCGCGCACAGCCAAGTTGGTTATGCGCCGGATTTCTCGAAGGGGGCGGTACTCGAACTCGACCCGAAGTACGACGGCCCGAAGACGGCCAAGGTGCTGCGCCTGAAGGAGGACGGATCGTACAAGCAGGTGTTCGAGGGCCCGATCACGCCTGCAACGCCCTGGCTGCGGTACGTCTATTCGAAGTTCGACTTCACCCCGGTGAAAGACCCAGGCCTTTATGTGATCGAGTACGCCGACCAGCGAACTGCTCCCTTCCCGATCTCCGAGAACGCTTACGCGAACATCTGGCAGGACAGCCTGGACCATCACCTTGCGGAGCAGATGGATCACGTATCCGTTCGCGAGGGCTACCGCGTGTGGCACGGCGCTTCGCACCTGGATGATGGCCGGATGGCGCCGGTGGTGGGGGAGCAATTCGACGGATGGAATCAGGCCACGGCAACGGATGGGAAGTATAAAGGCGGCGATCACATTCCTGGGATGAACGTGGGCGGATGGTACGACGCCGGCGACTACGATCTCGAGGAGCCCGCGCAACTGAGCGTGATTCAGAGTCTGGCTCTGGCGTATCGGGAATTCAATCTCAAGTACGACGAGCTCACGGTGGATGAAACCGCGCGTGAGGTTGAGATGCACCGTCCCGATGGCGTGCCGGATACAGTGCAGCAAGTCAAGCACGGTGCGCTGCTCATCCTGGCGCAGTTCCACAACATCGGCCACGCGATCCGTGGCACGCACGAACCAGATCTGCGCCAGTATACGCACCTGGGCGACGGAGCGTCGAAGACGGACGGCCGCATCTATGACCCGAAGCTCGGTCCGAACGAAGTGAAGGGCGACTATTCGGGAAAGCCGGATGACCGCTGGATTTTCACGTCCAATAACCCATACTTCCAGTGGAACGCCATTGCGGCGCTGGCTGCAGCGGCCGATGTGCTGAAAGGCTATGACGACGCACTAGCGAAAGACTGCCTGGAGACCGCGATCAAAGCATGGAACGACGAGAAGGCTCACCCCACGCCGTATCCGGCAGGCGGTCCATTTGGCGGAGCGGCTCCTTCTCCCGGAGGCGTGCTGGCTGCATCGCAGGGTGTCGTGTCTGGTGGCAGAAGCGAACAGGGCAGGCCGGCCGCTTCGCCAAGTCCCGGCACGCCCCCCGCGCCACCAGCTCCTCCAGCCGGATTTGATCGGAACGCATTTCAGGCCGCACTTGAATGGACGGCGGCTCTGGAATTGACCATTGCCACGCATGGAGCCGAACCCTACAAGTCCCGCGTGAAGGAGTTGTTCCCTCAGATGATCACCCCGCAGCAAATTGGTTTGCGTGGTTGGACGGCGGTCCGGGCATTGCCTTATCTGGACCCGAGCGCGAAAGATCAAATGCGGGAAGCGGTGAAGACCTACATGGCGGGTCTGGACAAACAACTAGACGCCACCCCGTTCGGCGTGCCCCCGAGCCTGGGCACCTGGGGCGGATCGGGCGCCGTGGTGGACATGGCCATCCGGATGTACTTCCTGCACAAAGCGTTCCCGGATCTTGTGAGTTCCGAATATACACTTCGCGCCGTCAATTACATTCTGGGAACGCACCCAGTATCCAGCACCTCGTATGTCGCTGGCGTCGGAACGGTCTCGAAGACCAAGACGTACAGCAACAACCGCGCCGACAACGCTTACATTCCGGGCGCCGTGATTCCGGGATACATCATCATCAAGCCAGATTTTCCCGAGTGCATCGACGACTTCGGATTCCTCTGGTTCGAGGATGAAGCCGTCGTGGCCGGGTCGGCAAGCTGGGTCGTGGCCGGCAACGCTGCCGACGCGATCACTAAGGAATCGAAATAGGTGCAGTACTGGAAGCGCCTGGCGGCCCCGACGGGTGCCGAGCGCATTTTTGGGAAGAAACCCATTGCGGCGCGGCCTTCATTTGCATTTACGAGAAGGGTGACATACAGGAGGCCGAACTTTGGGCGCATGTACGCGCAACTTCTGCGACCTGCAGCAGGCGCATGCGTCGCGGGTCGTTGCACGTGCGCCGAAACCATGTGGCCCGGCACGGCGGAAACATCGATAGCTA
>PLKY01000150.1:0-396 GCA_003140785.1 Acidobacteriaceae bacterium
TTCCGATGTAGGCTAGCGGTTATTCAGGCTTCATCCTCATTGAAGGTTGCGAAGCCGGCTTTACCTTCCAAAATTCAGTGACTGAAACTCCCGTTCAGTGACGAAGTATGCGTTGAACATCCAGTGAAGGTCAGGCGCTCGATCAACCTCAGAAGTGCCAAACTTGCCTGCCGCTTCTCTGAAGTCCGTTTCTCGCAAACACCTGTTGAATCCAGTTAGAACCTCTTCGCAGGAGCGTCGTGCATAAGCGGACCAATCGTCGTGGGCCATCTTGTCTGACGCATTGGCCTCCAGCCAGAAGGGTTCGTAGAGCGAGACTTCCGAAACAAGAAACCAGAATTGCCCTCCTAAACACGCGTATCCCAGACTGGGCGCACGCTGTAGGGCTTGGGGGAA
>PLKY01000150.1:486-3196 GCA_003140785.1 Acidobacteriaceae bacterium
CAGGCGCTTCATCGATCGAATGAGATTGCGCATGAATTCCCCCATTCCGTTACCCTGAATCTACCCCCAAAAAACTAAACTCGTCCTGGAGACTGGCTCGGGCACGCGCTCTTGTTCGCGCTCTGCGCGAACGGTTCCCTGGACAGCTTGCCCTGAGCGAAGTCGANNTAAGTTATTGATAATCCTAAACCCAAGGGGATGAGCAATTTACCCAAAAACGAGGGAAGGGGGTCCGGGCTCGCCGAGAACTCGAAAGGTACGCCAGGAGCTGCTCCGTGCCCATCCCTTCCGCAGCTTTCCCGCGAAATCGATGGAGACGATTCAAGGATGGTAACCGTCTCCAAGAACGTAGCGCATCGTGTCCAGATCGGAAAATCGGGTGGTTCCCCATGAATCGCTGTGTGCAGGCGGAACAGCGAGAGGGACTGGACTGCCCCACACACCGGACGCCAGGTTGTTTGTCTCAACGTAGTTTGGCNNTACCACCGTCGCGAAAAATCCAAATGGTCCAGTGATCGATGACGACGGCGTAGACTGAATGATCGCTCCGCCGCCAGCGATCAGGTAGTACTCCCCGCCCATACTGACCATCGAAGGATCAAGTGCGCGAATGCTGCCATCGGGATTTCCGCAGCCCGACTGTGTCGCGCATTGCAACGCCACAGGATCTGACCAACCTGACCCGCATCCCGACTGATCCGCGAAAGTACAGCGGTCGTTATGCACCTCCCATAGCTTGAGTTCTCCGGATTCCTGCCCCTTCCACGCGTTCACAATCACGTGCAGCTCGCCAGTTTCGTCCACGATCGGCGAAGCCGTTTCAACGCCCATGCAGCAGGACGCGAGGCTGACCTCGGTCAAATGAGTCAGATGCAAAGGATCGCTGCCGCTGGCAAGTCCTAAGGACGTCGACTGTCCGGTGATGGAGCCGGAAGGTAGAAACGACGAATAGGTCATCATGTAGGTGCTGCCGAGCTTGAACAGAGATGCGTTTCGGCAGAGCGCTGGGCTCGGGGCAGTGTAAAGCCGCGTACGCACATTGCTCCAGACTCGCCCATCGAATGACACGTCGAGGGAACACTCATTCCAGTAGCCGGGCCGGTTGTCGAATGGCACTGCGAGATAGATTTCCGACGGGGGGGCTGTGATGTATGCGCAGCCGATGAGGAAACTACCGTAAAGGGCCGCGGAGAAGAAAAGCACTCCTGTAGCACATCTCTGAAGAGTTGAGATTCGCCGATCGCACACGCGAGCGCCATCATTGCTCAATCCGCAGGCTTCCTGAACCCGGCAGACGCGATTGCAGTCAGGCTCGAACGCAACACCCCTGACCGCCTGCTTCCGAAAAGAAATGCTCATACCCGCTAAGTTCACTCAAAGTTGGTGGACTCAATGATAGAGTGCACTTTCCATCGTGACAAGGATTGAAACCTGATGATGTCGATCCAATCGGTCTCGGTCAAGAAGATGCCATGCGCATGAGTGGGTGTGGCGACCCGTTGTATGTAGCCAAATGCACGAGCGGTTGACACAGCCCGGACACGAACCCTGAGGTCTATCACTGTGCTTTGATCCGCCGAGTACGCCCCTTCTCCGGAGAAATCCAGAACGAGCCCTCCCCGCGAGATCGCCCGGCCGAACCGCTTATCATGCGTATGACTTCTTTGCGAGGCTAGCAATGCAATTGAACCGTCTTGCCGCCCTGATCGCCGCCGCACTCATCACCTTCGGTGCCCCGTCTTCCGCGCAGGCTCCTACAAAATACGAGCCCACACTCGAATCGCTCGACCGCCACCCGTTGCCCGACTGGTTCGCCGGCGCCAAGCTCGGCATTTTCATCCACTGGGGCCTGTATTCAGTCCCCGGCTGGGCGCCGCTAAACCACCCGGATCACGACTTCTCCTCAAACGACTACATCAAATACGACCCCTACGCCGAGTGGTATCTGAACACCATGCGCGTTCCTGGTTCGCCCACGGAGGCGTATCACAAGGAACACTTCGGGGCGAACTTCGGCTACTATGATTTCGCGCCCCAGTTCAATCGCGATTCCAAGCAGTGGAATCCCGATGCGATGGCCGCGATTTTCAAGGCGGCCGGCGCGCGCTACGTCGTGCTCACGAGCAAGCACCACGAGGGATTCACGCTCTGGCCCAGCACAACACCGAACCCCAACCCAACCTTGAAGCCGAGTCAGCTCCATGCGGAGCGTGACATCGTCGGCGAACTCACCAAGGCCGTTCGCGCGCAGGGCCTGCGCATGGGCCTCTACTACTCCGGCGGCTACGACTGGACCTTCAACACCGGCCCGATTGAGACCAACACCGACTACCAAACCGTGAAGCCCGAAACCGAAGCCTACGGAAAATACGCCAACGCCCAGATCCACGAACTCATCGAGCGCTATCACCCCTCACTCCTGTGGAACGATATCGACTGGCCAAAGACCGGCGACGCACTCGGCGTCGAGGCCGACTACTACAACGCCGTGCCCGACGGCGTCATTGACGACCGCTTCGGCATCAAGCACGCCGACTTCACTTCGCCCGAATATGCGAAGCTCGACCACATCAGCGAAAAGAAGTGGGAAGAATGCCGCGGCCTCGGCCGTTCATTCGGCTACAACCGCGCCGAGGGCGAAGCGGAGACGATCGCCCCAGCCGAGCTGATTGCTCTGCTCGTCGACATCGTCAGCAAAAATGGCAACCTG
>PLKY01000384.1 GCA_003140785.1 Acidobacteriaceae bacterium
GTCCCGGCATCGGTCGCATTCCCCAACCCAAAATGCGGGCGGCGATCATTGGCGCCTATGTAGCTGCCGCTGGCGAGAACGTCCTGTCGCTGGCGCATACCATTCGCTCTTAGAAATACAGTGGCACACGTTGCATCGGGGGGGCTCGCCTTGCCGTTGGCAGGATTGACGCCGCCGACCAGCTGCATCCCCACCCAATGATGATGGTCGGGATTCACGTTGCGGAGCAGCACAGGCGGTCCATCCACTGGATTCAGAATCACGTCGATTTTGCCGTCATTGAACAGGTCCCCGAAGGCCGCGCCGCGTCCGGGAATCACGACGGCGAGTCCCGAACCTTTTACAGGCGGAACATATTCGAACTTCCGTTCCTTTGGCCCATCCGGGATGTTGTGAAACAACAGCGGACGCTCAGCAAATGTCGTGCCCCAGTCATGCTGGTCCACCTGCGGATAGACGTGGCCATCTGTTTCAAACAGGTCAAGCCATCCATCGTTGTCGTAATCNNTAGTCGTCGCCGAAATCGGTGACAAAGAAATCCACCAGGCCGTTGTTCTCATAGTCCCCGGCGGCAATTCCCATCGAGGCAATCTCGCGTCCGTCCTTGTTCAAGGCAAATCCAGAAATGTAGCTTTGATCGTCGAAGGTCCCGTCCCCTTTATTTACGTAGAGAAAGTTGGGTTCCGAGTCGTTGCCAACCACGAGATCCGGCTTGCCGTCCCCTTTGAGCGATACAAAGATCGTTGAGAATCCGTAGTACTTTTCCTTGTCCTCGACCCCGGCCTTGGCAGTCACNNGTCCCGTCGCCGTTGTTGTGGAAGAGGTGGTCCGCTTCGCCAGTCAATCCGCGCGGGCCGCAGTTTACGGTAGCTCCGCGATAGAGGCACGATGCGTAGCCCACGGCCTTCGAGCCTGCAATCGGCAGATTGTCGCGGTCGAAATGCACATACCCAGTCACGTAGAGGTCCAGCAGTCCATCGCCATCGTAATCGCCCCAGGCTGAGCCCGGCGACCAGTTTCCCAATGCCACGCCTGCCGTCTCAGCCTTGTCGGTGAAGGTTCCGTCGTGATTATTGTGGTAGAGCCGGTTCTTCCCGTAGTTCCCGACGTAGATATCGGGCCATCCATCGTTGTCGTAGTCGGCTACCGAGCACCCATAGCCCCAACGGTCATTGGCCACGCCTGCTTTCTCGGTCACGTCGGTGAAGGTCCCGTCATGATTGTTGTGGAACANNGTCGGGCCAGCCATCGTTGTCGTAATCGATCAGGCACACGCCCGAGCCATTGGTCTCAACAATGAAGTTCTTTTCCGGTACGCCCATTTTGTGCGTCCAGCCGGACAGTCCTGACTTCTTCGTGATGTCCTCGAAAATCACTGGGCCGGAGTCCACAAATCCGCCGGCGGTGATCGGACGCCGCTGCGCATCGTATACGGGCGCCGTGGATACACCCGAAGAGATGCCGCTCATTCCACCCGGCGGCGTGCCTTGTTGCGGTGCTGGGGCCTGTTGCGTCCGCCCTCCGGAAGGGCAGAAAAACAGGCAAATCAAGACTCCGCAAACTACACCGTGACTGCGCAAACACTACACCTCTTTTGGGTGAAGTGTATCGTAACGACGCTGGGGCTCGAGGTGACTCGATTCTAAAAACGTGCGAACGCCGAACAGCAGTTGAATCAGGCATAAATGCCACGACTCAATTTCTCTTCGGCGTTTGGATTTTCTCTGACGACAAGTGGGCCGTCTCAGCTCCTAGAAAACCTTTAGCAGGAGAAGGACCAGGACGATAGTGAGGATCAGGCTCAATCCGCCACCACCGTAGTAGCCCCAACCTGGGCCTGCACGGTAGCCGCCATAACCGGATCCAAAGATGAGCAGCACAAGAATAATGAGCAACAGCATGTCGTTCCTCCTTCGCAGCGCGAGAATTCACACGTTCTCGCAACTGCTCTTTCACACTTAGCGATTTGCCCTGCCAACGACGGGTGTCAACCCGGGGCCTTCATGCCAAACCGGCTCGACTCTTGATTGGATGCGGCGCCGAACGTGCGCGGCTGTATCGCTGTTTGTAGCAATCGCCGCGGCCAGCGGCAAAACTTCTGCAATCCAGGTTTTAGGGAATGTTCCGTCATTCAGCACAATCGCGAACAACCTTACACCCCCAGAGAGGCGTCCAAGCTGTCGTTGTCGAAGTTGACAGAGAGAGTGAACGCGGGAGGTAAGGACAATGCTTTGGACAATCTTTGTAATCCTCCTGGTCCTGTGGCTGCTGGGCGTTGTCAGCAGCTATACGCTGGGTGGGTTCATTCACATCTTGCTGGTGATTGCACTGGTTGTGCTTCTTATCCAGTTGATCTCCGGGCGAAGGCCCGTGATCTAAATGCACGACGCACGCGACGGTATACAGACCGTCTGAGATTATGTTTCAAAATCCAACTACCAGTTTCAAAAAATCAACCACCGGAGGTGGAGTTATGGACAAAGATAAAGTGAAGGGCACGATAGACGACACAGTGGGCCGTGCGAAACGTCAGGTCGGCGAGTGGACCGGCGACACCGGCAAGCAGGCGGAAGGCGCCGCTCAGCAGGTGAAGGGCAAAGCCGAAAAGGCATGGGGCAACGTCAAGGATGCCGTCCGCGATGTGCAGACCGATGCCGACCGCGAACACCAGCGGAAGATCGAGGCCGAACGGGATCGCGAGTCCGAGCACGTGGGCAGCGCTCCGGTGAAGAGCCATAACCGTTAACTCTTCAACCGCAGCTGGGCGGACCACCCTCCCCCACAACTACAACTGCAGCTTGATAAGCACGCCCATTCTGGCGGCCCGGATTCCCCCTCCGTGCCGCCAGACTTTTTTCGGGTCCACAACGGGTTGCTCCTGCGCTCAGAGCACCGCGGGTCGGTGGAGAGGGGCGGGATAGAGCACCCCAGCGAACCCTAATTCTGATCCGCCACGAGCTCACACCTCTGGACTAAATTGACGGGGACGGTATACTGAAGCTGTGAGGCTGTGAGTTGCTGCCGCCTTGCGAGTGAGGTGCGTCTTCCGCAGGGACTCCGGTTCACTGACGTTCGACGTTCCGCCATCAGAGATTTCCAGATGGCGCGCAGTAGCCCGCGTGCTCCGAAGTAGCATCGATCCTGTAGTTTGCACCGTCTTCCCTGCGTATTGCACGCTCTGCGGATCCCCCCTGCCGCAATTCTCCTCCGCGCCAATTTGTAACGCCTGCTGGACGGAAATCCCCGTTCAGAGCGACCCCCTATGTCAGCGCTGCGGTGACTCGCTCGACGTTCTTTCTGGGCAAATCCCTGCAAATTCTGATTCGCAAGCCGCGAGCTTCTGCCGCGCCTGCCGCCTCGCTCCGCCGCCATTTGTGAAGGCGGTTGCGTTTGCCCCATACCAGGGCCGCATGCGCGATATGATCCATGCACTGAAATACGACCGCCTATGCCCCGTTGCGGGGAAACTCGGTGAGGTGCTGGCCCGTGCGATCATGCAGCTTGCTCCGGAAGCTCCCGCCGAAATGCTCGTTGTTCCGGTCCCGCTCCATCGGTCCAAATACGCCGATCGCGGCTTCAACCAGGCGCGTTTGCTGGCTTCCGAAGCAGTCGCTTTTTTGCGCAAGAACCATTCGGCTTGGCGCCTGACCCTCGCTCCGAGCACGTTGATGCGTTTGCGTGTGACTGAGAGTCAAGCCGGGTTGACTCCGCGCCAGCGCCGCCTCAACGTGCGCGGTGCTTTTGGCATTTCTAATCCCGCAGCCGTCGAGGGCAAGCATGTTCTTATGGTCGACGACATCCTCACCACCGGCGCGACTGCACGCGCGGCGGCTCGCGCGTTGCTCGAGGCCGGCGCAGAATCCGTTTGGGTGGCAACCGTAGCTCGTGCACGCCTGACAAGCCCGACTTCTGTTCTTACTTCAGCCTCTGCCGAAGAGGCCGCAAGGGTTCAATCAACCAACAACGCACCGGGTCTTCCGTTTCAGCACGCAACCATGAACTCACTGAACCAACCATCTTTTTGACGGGGAGAAAAGGATGTCGCTGGGAAAAGCTATGATTCATGCACGCAAGCAAAAATCGATCGCCAGGGCCACGGCACTCGCCGCCGCCGAACATCCCGCGGTGCAGCCGGTCCAGATTCTACAAATGCCGGTGCTCGTGCTCAATGCCTCCTACGAGCCCATTAATATCTGTGGCGCGCGGCGCGCCCTTGTATTGGTGCTCAAGGGCATCGCCCGCACGGAGGAAGAGCACGGTCTCACCTTGCACGCGCAGCGCAGCATGATCGCCATGCCGTCTGTGATCCGCCTGCTTGAGTACCGCCGCATTCCCCACCAGACCCGCGCCCTGTCGCGCAAGAACATTTTGCTGCGCGATCGAAATGCCTGCCAGTATTGCGGTGTCGTGCTCCCCTCGGCCGAACTCACACTGGACCACGTGGTGCCGCGTTCGCGCGGTGGCAACTCCACTTGGGAAAATCTGGTGGCCTGCTGCCATGCCTGCAATCGCCGCAAGGGCAATCGGCTGCTCAACGAGATTGATGACATGGTTCTGCTTCGCGAACCGCGTCCGTTTTCACTTCACACCAGCCGCCAGATCATGCGCATGCTGGGGCGGGGGGATGATCGGTGGCGGAAGTATTTGTTTTATTGAGTTATTGGTATTGAGTAGTCAGTAGTCAGTCTTCGGTGCTCGGTGGTACTGCGGAACGAAAGCGAGTCGTTCACGATGGACAGAGCAAGAGGTGTCCTTCATGAATCAATCGTTTCGGGACTTGTTGGTTTGGCAGAGAGCAATTCAGCTGACTGTCGCGGTGTATCGAATGACGCGCGAATTCCTCCGCGAAGAACTCTACGGGCTAACCAGCCAGGTCAGGCGCTCCGCAGTTTCTGTGGCAAGCAATATTGCAGAAGGACAGGGACGGCTGACTGCGGGCGAATTCCGGCAGTTCCTGGGAATCGCGCGTGGTTCAAACTTCGAGGTTCAAACCCAAGTAGAAATCGCTCGCGCCCTTGAGATGGGGAATCCCAAATTGCTCGATGAAGCGGACGGTCTGTCGCACCAAGTGGGTAAGATGATCTACGCGCTGATTGAATCGACGAGGGACTGATTTCGAATGATTTGACAGTTGAGCTTCCGGTTCGGAGAATCGAGCGTTCATACCCATTGAAGAATCGTCTGTCGTCCCGAACGCAACTGACGACTGACAACTATCACTTCTGCGGCTTTTGCTGCTGGCTCGGCTGTTGTTGTCCCTGCGGGTTCTGCTGCGGGGTGATGTCCTGGCCGTCATAAATGATCTTGGAACTGGAGCCGAACCGCTTGTAATCCGTGTACTTGATGATGTCGCGAATATGCACGTCCTCGGCCATGTAGCCGTTGCCCCCGGAAAAGTGCAACTCACCCTCGCCTTTCGTATACACCGGGAACCAGTAGTGGCCATCCACCTGCGCTCGCCACGTCATGAACGGCGGGTGTAAATCTTCTTTCCCCTTGCGCGTATCGTCCGGGACCATGCGTCCATTCGTCACGACGATCTGCAAATCGGTCGCGTCCACCCAGATGCGCCCGTCGAGGTACCGCTTGCCTTTTTCAATCTGCTTTGGACTCACCTCGAAGACATAGCAATCCACCTCGTCCACCTTCTGCCGGCCTACGTATTTCACGTTGTAGGCGCCGATGTCCTGCGCGGTCAGCACAAACGGGTATCCGTGTTGAATGTCCTGAAAGTCGGACGGCGACATCATCACCCGCTGCAGCGTATTGCCCGGCGCAAAGACTACTTTTTCCGTCCGCTTGCCTTGAGAGTCGAAGATCACGTCGTCCACTTCGTAGTATTCCCCGTCTACCTTATTGTCATCGTCAACTGTTTGCACGCGGGCAACACGCCGGTAGGTGTAGTGGTTCAGAGCCTCCTGGAACTCCGTCTCCTTGGCGGCAAACTTGCGAATAATCTCGTCCGGTGGAGTAGCCGGCGCCGAGACGTCCATGCGCCCGAAACCTGAATCCAGCGCCATCGGCGTAAATGTGTCCTGCGCGGCGCCAGCCAGCGCAAAAGCGCCGCCCATCAGTAGAATCGACGAACGTAAAATTCGCACTCTCAATGCCCCCCCAACGGGTTTCCAGCGGCCATTAAAATTCGAGATGGCTTCAACGCCCGCAGAACCATCACACGCCATCGTTCTACCACATTAGACGCATGTACACTGGCCGCGTATGGTTGAACAATAAATCGTGGCTGCGCCTGGGGCGAGGTGCGTTAGTCCACCATTTCATCTATTTTTGGCCTTGCACGCGAAGCAAACCCAACGCTAGGCTCGGTTTACAGCGCCCATTGCCCAGTATGGTTGTTTTGATTAATTGAGTTCCAGAGCTCTTAAACACCCACCGCGATCAAGCGATTGATCTCATACTGTTACAGAAGGTGATCCAAGGAGACTCCGGCTGAAATGGCCTATAGCTACCAGCTTCCCGCGTTCGTTTTGACGGCGCTGCTGCTACCGGCGTTTGCGCAACTTTACTTGCGTTCGCGCGACACGCGTACCCTACTCTGGCTCCTCGGCTTTCTCTTCGCCTGCCTGCGCATGGCGCAGGTCTATCAGTTTGGCCTGTGGGACTTCTCGAATCCTCGAGTCTACCCCTGGATCGCGGCTGCTGGGCAAACCGCGGCGCTCATCGGTTCAACTCTGTTCCTCGCTTCCTTGTCGCCGCTTTCCTTTCGCTTCAAAGGCAGGCGCATCCTCTACGCGGTCCCATTCATCATTCCGCTCGCCCTTTATGCCATCCTTATCGACGGCGTGTACCACGGCGAGATGCCGATCAGCATGGCGTTCTTCATCTTCCCGGCTCTCGGTGCGTTTGCGCTCTTCGTGGGCTGTTTCTGGGCCTTCTCCCGCGGCAGCATGCCCACCTCTCTCGGGCTCACCCTCTGCATTGCGATGGGAGGCATCAGTTTCTGGATTTGCATTTCCATCCGCGGAAGCTGGCCCCTGGTCTTCGTTGAAAGCGCACTCCACCTGACCACGGCTCTTCTCGTTTTTTACGTGTTCCGCCGCCTGACTCCGGGAACGATTCTGAGCGGACTCGGCTTCTTTGCATGGGCGTTGAACGTTGGTGTGATTGCGCCCCGTTTGATCAACCATCCGGCGCTGGTGCTCAGCCTGCAAAACTTCTCCGTTCTTGGCAAAGTCGTTGCCGCCGTGGGAATGATCGTTCTGGCGCTCGAAGATCAGCTGGCCATCAAAGAGACGGCCAAGGATCGCGAACGCCGCGCACGCAATGAACTGGAGGCCTACACCAAGGTCGTTCTCTCGCGCCGGCGCGTGGAGGATTTCGACCGCCAGGCCAACCAGATTTGTCAGAACATCACCGCAAACAGCCGTTTCGCGCAGGCGGCTCTCATCTTCCTGCAATCCTCGGGGCAATACCGGCTGGCCGGCGCGGCAGGTTTTGACGACGCGGCTTTGAACGCTCTCGAATCGCTCACTGCACGGATTCCCGCTGCGGGCTTTCTGACCGCCGGTTCGTCCCCCCCTGCAGCGGAACACAGCCAGTCCTTCGCTCTGAGCCTTGAACCATGGCTACTGCCGGGAGACGATCTCGAGCGCTTGCACCTCACCGAAGTCGTCGCGGTGCCGCTCAGTGGCCGCTCGAGCGCCGAGGGTGCCCTGATTCTCGCTGGTCTGCGCGATCCCTCCCAACGGCTTCGGGCTGACGATCTGCTTCCCGTCGAAGTTCTCGGAGCGCGCATCCAGGCTTCGCGCAGTCAGACCATGATGCTTGAAAAGCTGATCGACGCGGAGAAGTTTGCCGGTCTCGGCCAGTTGGCCAACAACGTCACGCGCCAGCTCAACAATCCGCTCACCGTCATTCTCGGTTACGCTTCATTGCTTGAAGTCTCACCCGCCATGAGCGCGCAGGAACGCAAAGGCATCGAAGCGATCCTCAGCGAAGCACGCAATATGCGCACCACCCTGGAAAGCCTCTCGCGCATGTCCCGCTCGCAGAGCGACCAGTTCACCGCCATCTCGGTCACCGAGCTTCTGAGCGACATGGAGCAGCTGCATCGCTCCGAGTTCCTGCATCGCGCTATCGATTTTCGCCTTCAGGTTGCGCCGGCGCTTCCACGCGCGCTCGGCAACGCCCAGCAGGTGCGCCAGGCCGTCTTGTATTGTCTGCAGTTCGCCATTGAGGCAGTTGAGAACAGCGATTCTCCCACCGAGAAATCGGTCCGCGTCGAAGCCACAGCCGAAAGCGATTCCGTCAAAATTCTCATCGCCCACTCGGGTCCTGGTTTCCTGCATCCCACCCGAGCCTTCGATCCATTCGTTCCCGCCCAGGCCGCGGGAGAAACCGCTGGTCTTGGCCTAAGCCTTTGCGCCACCATCCTTCGCGAAAACAACGGCCGCATCTCCGCCATGAACTTCGAACCGCGGGGCGCCGGTATCGTTCTTGAACTTCAGGCCGCTTGACGGGATGTCAACTTAGCACGAACCTGGGGGTGCCCCATGTCCCTGGTTTTGGGACATGGGAAAGCATCGAACCCCACCCGCTGACTTACCACTCCCTCGTTCCATGGTTCTCGAATCGTTGTAAACTTCTCCTTCACCTAAACTCCGGATTCGGGACCTTCATGCGCAAATCTCCCTTCGCTCTCGTTCTCGCACTGATCTTTGGCGTCACCGCATGCGCCCAGTCCAAACGCCCCATGACCTTCGAGGACATGATGCAGATGAAGCGGCTGGGCGAAACCGCCGTTTCGCCCGACGGCAAGTGGCTTGCCTATTCCGTGACCACCGTCAATCTCGACCAGAACAGCAAAACGCCGGAGCTCTGGATTCAGGCGATCGCAGGCCCCAATCCCGAGTCAAAGGTCCCGCAGAAACTGGCGGTTGGAAAGCCCGGCGATGCAGGGCCGCAGTTCGCGCCCGATGGCAAGCGCATTCTGTTTCTGTCGGGTCGTGAAGGCGGCCAGCAGGTCTGGCTTGCCGATTTCGATCCCGCAACAGGAGCGACAAGCAATGCGAAGAAGCTGACCAGCATTGCCACCGAGGCGGACAACGCGAAGTGGTCGCCGGATTCGAAATCCATCGTCTTCACTTCGGCGGTTTATCCGGATTGTGGTGCGATTACGGAGAGCGATTTTGCGACAGGAAACAAATGCAATGCGGATCGCGACGCCGCTCTCGCCGCAAGCAAAGTCAAAGCGCAGATCTTCACCCATCTGCTGTACCGGCACTGGAACCACTTCACCGGCGACAAGAGGTCGCATCTTTTTCTGGTGTCGGTCGACAGCGAGGCTATGCGCGACCTCACGCCCAACGATCCGCGCGACGTACCGCCCGAGTACCCGACGGAGCCCCTTGGCTGCGGCTGCGCCATTTCCCCCGACTCGAAAGAACTCGCCTTCACTGAGAACCTCGATCGCGAGGTGGCGATCTCGACGAACGCGGATATCTTCACGTTGGACCTGACTAACCCCGGAGCAAAGCCGGTCAAGGTAAGCACATCGCCCGGCGGCGACTTCAGCCCGGCCTATTCGCCCGATAGCAAATATCTGGCGTGGCGCTCGCAGGTGCGGGCCGGATACGAGAGCGATAAGTTCCGGCTGGTGGTGTATGACCGTTCAGCAAAGACGATTCGTGATTTGCTGCCGAAGTTGGATGGTTGGGTGGATGAATTCGCATGGACGCCGGACTCGCAGGATATTTTCTTCACAAGCGGCATTCATGGAGAGGAATGGGTCTATCTAATTGACCTCGAAAGCCGTGAGCCAGGCTTATGGGGACCCGAAGCGGAGTTTAGCGATCTCCATATATTGGCGAGATCCCCTCGCCCTGGAGGCGCCTCAGTAACTGTCATCGCAACAAGGATGAAGGTCGATCGCCCCGCTGAGGTGGGTTCGATCGAAGTGGGGTTTCCCCCTGGCGAACCTGGGGGTGGAACAGGGATTCCCACATGGTTCAAGTCCCTTTCGCATTTGAACGACACACTCCTCGACCAGCTCGACCTCCCAAAGATGGAATCCTTCTGGTTCACCGCAGTCGACAAGGCCAAGGTCGAGGGCTTCCTCATCAAGCCCCCAGCTTTCAACCCCGCGAAAAAATATCCGGTCAAGTTCTTGATCCACGGTGGCCCGCAGGGCGCATGGGGCGACTCCTGGTCCTACCGCTGGAACGCCGAGCTCTTCGCAGCCAACGGCTATGTCGTCGTCATGATCAATCCGCGCGGGTCGACCGGCTATGGACAAGCCTTTGTCGACGGCGTCAACGGAGACTGGGGCGGCAAGCCTTTCACCGATTTGATGACCGGGCTCGACTACGCCGAACAGCACTACCCGTTCATTGACAAGAACCGCGAATGCGCCCTCGGCGCGAGCTACGGCGGCTACATGGCCANNTCCTCGGCCACACCGACCGCTTTAAGTGCATCGTCTCGCACGACGGCATGTTCGACGCCGAATCGGCGTTCGCCTCGACGGAAGAAGACTGGTTCAATCAATGGGAGTTCAAAGGAAATCCGTGGGACTACTACGGAAAACCCGACAGCGAAAACCCATTCCGCAAGTGGTCGCCCTTTCTCTCGGCCAAAAACTTCAAGACTCCCACACTCGTCATTCACTCACAACTCGATTACCGCCTCGATGTAAGCGAAGGCTTCCAGCTCTTCGACACGCTCCAGTTGCTTAAGGTCTCAAGCAAGATGCTCTACTTTCCCGACGAAGGCCATTGGATCCTCAAGCCGCAAAACTCCCGCCTCTGGTACAAAACCGTCAACGACTGGGTAGATCAGTGGACGGCAAATACAGGGAACAGGAAGTAGGGAGCATGGAATAGCGTGCCAGCAGCAGCGAAAAGTCGAGGCAAACCCGGTATTTGTAGTACAGGCGAATCGTTTTGTAGTACACTCGATTTCATGAAGGCCACCATACAAGCGCGGTTGGATGAAGAAACGCAAGCAGCGCTCGACCGGCTCGTGCGGCGTCACGGACTTAAACCCTCCGAGGTGGTGCGCGAGGGCATTCGCCTTTTGGATAAGCACCATACCCCGCCTGCTAGACCTAGACTGATCGGAATCGGAATGTTTTCGAGCGGCATTGGCGACCTAGCCACAAACAAGAAATACATGGAAGGTTTCGGAGCCAAAGGGCTCAAGCGAGGCCGGCGGAAGTGAATGCGGTTCTCGTCGATACCAGCTGCCTGGTTGCCCTCTACGACACGAGCGATCACGATCACGCCCGGTGCCTGCGCGCGTATGAGTCTTTGCATCAGGCTCTGGTGACCTGTGAGGCGGTCATTACCGAGAGCGTTTATATGCTTCGCTTCGCTTCCGGGGCGGCAGAGGCACTTCTGGCTAGTGTCGAATGTGGAGCGCTGGAGATCTCATTCAAGCTGAGCGATGCGGCTGGTGCGATCTCCTCGATCATGCACAAATACCGCGACACTCCCGCCGACTTCGCCGACGCCTGCCTCATCCACATGGCAAATCAGCTCGACACCGGCGATATTCTTACCCTCGATAGCGACTTCGGGCACTATCGCTGGAGGCGGAACCGGCGTTTTCGTAACCTGGTGCCGCTGGAGTAAGGTATGCCTTTTGGCCGCAAATCCGCAAAGCCGAAATCGTTCCTCAACGAAGCCGGCCTCTACGAATACGCCGTCCGATCACTCGGACGCCAGATGCGCACGCAGGCCGATCTGCACCGCCTCATGAAGCAGCGCGTCGAACCGGGAGAACTCGGCGAATCGGCAATCAACGCCGTCCTTAAGCGCCTCACCGAGAATGGCTATCTCAACGACGCCGCCTTCGCCGAGACCTACACGCGCCTGCGCAAGGAAAACGAGAAGTTCGGCCAGCGCCGCGTGCAGCAGGATCTGCGCCACAAAGGCGTGCCCGCGAACCTGATCGCCTCAACCGTGGACGCGGCCTACGCCCAGACCAACGAAGAAGCCCTCGCCCGCCAGCACCTTGAACGCAGGCGCATCAGCAAACCGCAAAACGAAAAGGAAACTGCGCGCGTCATGCGGCGCCTCGTTGCCGCCGGCTTCTCCACGACGGTCATCTACAAAATTCTCCGCCAGTGGAACGTTTCGGACGAATCTCTCGCCGCGTTGGACAATTTGGCCGACGAACCTCACGAAGAATGAACTATTCATCTGCCGATCTCGTAAGACTGGTATAGATTCACCTCGTAGAACTTT
>PLKY01000118.1 GCA_003140785.1 Acidobacteriaceae bacterium
GTCCAGCATTGCACCGCGCTGATAGTCACATGCGCCTGCTTCATCCAACCATCGATCACCGCACCCAGCTTGGCCATCTTCAGCAGCGGTGCGTCGGCGATGCCTGTCGTGGTGACATATTTCTTGATCGCGGCAAGCTTGGCTTGCGCCGCGTCATCGTTGTCCTTCATGCGATTGATGCGGCCGAAGATTTCGGATAGATCGATCGTCTCAATCGTGATGCCGCTGGTTTCAAAAATGCGCTCCGAGTAGCGGACTGTATTAAAGGCCGTGGGACGCGCGCCGATGGCGCCGATGCGCAGATTCTTCAGTCCCTTCACAACCCGGCAAACCTGGGAAAACCACTCGAGATCGGCTTTGAACTCAGGCGATGTCAGGCTTTCTGTGTGCAATGTGGTCAGCGAGTACTGAATGCCGTACTGCATCATGTTNNTTGCCGCAGAAGCTGTCGCGCCTCGTAGCGATGGTCATCGCATCGGAACGGTCTGGGGTGGCCTGCACCAGCACGGGAACCTTGAGTCCGGAAAGCCGAATCGCATCCACGATGCCGCGCTCTTCACCAAAGTTCGGCAGAGTTACGATGATGCCGTCAATTTCTTCCGCATGCTTCTTGAACAACTCGGCACAACGCTGCGACTCAACATACGTTTCGACAGCGCCATATTTCGATTCTTCAGGGCTCAGGACAATCGCCTTGGCGCCTGCTGCCTCTAGAACGGAAATGATTTCTTCGCGGCCTGTTTTGGCCAAATGATCCGGAAAAAATCCGCGATTACCCACTACAACGCCAAACGTCATGGTTCTTTGCGCTGCCATTTTTACACTCCTTCAAAGCCTCGCCGCTTTCACGGCTCGAACGTTCCTAAATCTTCAATTTCAACTCACGCCAAATGCCTCGGACGCACTTGTTCAAGTTCGCTCCTGGTGCCTTCTGCGGACTGCGTCAAGACTTTCAATTGTTGGATCGCTTGGGGCGGAACTTTAGTACATAAAAATTTCCGGCGAGAAACAAGAATCCGCCCCACCACACCGGAGTGTGCAGATTAGTCAACTGCACGCCCACCGGATAGCTTGCAGTCATCCACTCATAGATCCCATACCCGAAGATCATTCCGCCATATACAAACAAGAGCACGCCGATGAAGAACCAAATTGGAATCCCGGAACCGTGCATATCTCTGTATCCTCTCTTCCCTTGTCTTCTCTCGCGTTCGGCGAGATTCCCTGCAAACTACCAGAAAATGACGTTCAGAGCGACGAAGAGAACCACCACAAGAATCGCCCACATATATTCGTTCTTATAGAACGGAACTGGTTCCTCTTTCGGTAGCGGCGTGGCGCCATAGACCAGGCCTTCCAGTTCTGCGACAGGGCGCGGTTTCGTCAGCAGGCTCACCACAACGACAACGACGAAGCTGAACAGGAATGCCCACAGTGCGCGGAAAACATTTTCCGCCATCGGCTTNNGCTTCCAGAACATGCCGAGCAGAATGGTGGCCAGAAGAGGCGCGATGAAGATGCTGAACAGCGCCTGCACGTAGTCCATGATGCCGTGCGCGTGCATGACGAGATACGCCGCGCCAATGGAGACGGCTACACCTATCAGAATGGAGAGGCGGCCGACCAGGACGTAGTGGCTGTCAGTTCCCTTCTTGTTGATGAGCGGCTTGTAGATGTCGTAGGTCCAGACAGTTGAGAAGGCGCTGACGTTGCCGGCCATGCCGCTCATAAATCCGGCAATGAGGGCGGTGATGCCGAGGCCGAGAAGTCCGGGGCCGAGATAGCGCACCATCATCAGCGGAAGGGCCTGATTGTAGCTATGCAGTTCCGCGTCGGGCGCGCCGCTGAGCACCTTTTGCTGGTAGGCGGCAGGCAGCGTGGTCTTGGACATTGCTGCCGTGCAGGATGCAGGATCGTCGACAGCACCTCGTGAGGCTGTGCAGGCAGCGACTACGTCTTCGCCGACAAGCTGGCGGCGGCTGCCGTCGGGATTCTGCAAGAGAACCAAGCCGAGCAGGCCGGGCAGAATGACGATGAAGGGCACGGCCATCTTGAAGAACGAGCCGATGATGGGGGCCATGCGGGCGGCGCGTAAATTGTGGGCCGCGAGCACGCGCTGGACGACGAGAAAATCAGTGGTCCAGTAACCGAAGCTGATGACGAAACCGAGGCCGAAGACGATGCCGGTCCAGTGCACGCCCATAGGGTTCGCTGCAAAAGTGCCGGTATCGCGCCAGAGGTGGAAGTAGCTGTCTCCATGCACGCCGGTCATCGACTGCATGTTGGTCATGATCTGTTTCTTGAGGCCGCCGGCGCCGCCTGTCTGGACCAGGCCCAGGATCGGCACCAGCAGCGCGCCGCCCCAGATGAGTACGAATTGCAAAACCTCGTTGAAGATCGCCGAGCGCAGACCGCCCAGGCCAACATAAAGCGCAACCGCAACCGACGAAACCAGGATGCTGAAGGTAATGTCCCAGCCTAGGACGACCTTCATGACCACGGCCATGGCGAACATGTTGACGCCGCTCATGAGGATCATCTCGGTGGCGAACGAGAAGGCGGCCACGGTGCGGGCTCCGCCGCCATAGCGCAGGTCAAGATAGCCGGGGACCGAGTGAGTCTTCGACACGTAGTAAAACGGCATCATCACCAGGCCGAGGAAGAGCATGGCGGGGATGGCGCCGATCCAATACCAGTGTGTGGCAAGAATGCCGTACTGGTAAGCCGAGCCGGCCCACCCCATCAGTTCCAGCGAGCCGAGGTTGGCGGAGACAAAGCTCAAGCCCGCAATCCACGCGGTCATCTCGCGTCCAGCCATGAAGAATTCTTCGCTGGTGTTCGATCGGCCTTTGAGGTAAAAGCCGATCCAAAGTACCATCACGAAGTAGATCGCGACAACGGCAACGTCGAGCGGACGCAGCCGTGCGAGTGGCGAAGCGGCGAAGGCAAGGAGTGCCGGTGCTAGAGCGCCGGTGTGAAACGGGACAGATCCGAACATTGCGTCACCTGATCAGAGGCATTTTTTGTCCGCCAGCCTCCGGATGTTCGCCCTAAGTAAATGGGTTTACTGCCAGAGTTGTCAAGCGGCAAAGAGCGGCGCGCTAAATTTGCAAATCATCGATGTTTCGTCAAAAGTCGGCAGCCAAAGCAGCTTGGAATTTCAGAAATCCCGCCGCACTGGTAAGCGTTTTCCCGACGAAGTGTACCACACGTAGGCTCCCGGACAATACGCTCAGGATCACTCGCCCGCCTGATCTTCCACGGCACGCACTTTCCCCAGCCGGTTCTTTGCTGAATGGATCTCGGCGCACCGCACGAGTGGAAGGGAGTAAGCCGACGGTCTTCCGCGCTTCCCCAGAAAACCTGGTTCCGGAAATCGCCTTCTCGGAACTGAAAACGATGGTTTGCGTTAATAAAAATGCGCATTTCCTTACGCATTTCCCGCTTGTTTTTGCAAAGTATCGAGGATAACTTGAGATATGGGATGTCATTTCCCCTGTCTCCGGCGCGTCGAATGTCCATCCGTCGCGGCTCAAGGACATTCACGGCAACTTCCAGCCCAGCCAAATTCCGCCCAAAGGAGTCAATTCCATGCAGACCTCTGAAGATCCCATCGGTTGTAGTGGCTTTTCCCGGCGCACGTTTTTCCGCTACGCAGCAGGCGCCTCGGCCGTGGCAAGCATGCCCATCCTCACCGAAGCCCATCTCGCGCTGGCCCAACGACCTCATTTCAATGACCCCAATGTTGGCATCCACATCGACGCCAACGAGAATCCCATGGGCCCCTGCGACGCAGCCCGCCGGGCGATGATTGACATTGTTCCCAGGGGTGGCCGCTACCTGATGGATATGGAGGAGGACCTGACCAATACCTTCGCCAAGATGGAGGGCCTCGATCCCGAGTCGGTAATGGCTTTTGCCGGATCGAGCGAGCCGCTGCACTATACGGTGCTGACGTTCACCAACAAGAGCAAGCCGCTGGTGGTCGCCGACCCCGGCTATGAAGCGCCGACGTGGGCAGCGAAGATTGCCGGCGCGGAGGTTCTCAAGGTGCCGCTTTCCGATCCGAAGGGCGAAGCATCCCACGACATCAAGGCAATCCTCGCTGCCTCCTCCAATCCCGGCGTGATCTACATCTGCAATCCGAACAATCCCACCGGAACCTGTACATCGCGGACCGATATTGAGTACGCGGTTGCCAATGCTCCGAAAGACACAATCCTGTTGATCGACGAGGCCTACATCCATCTTTGCGACGCGCCGCGCTCGCTTGACTTCGTGAAAGATGGTAAGAACGTGATCGTTCTGCGCACCTTCTCGAAGCTCTATGGCATGGCAGGCATCCGCATGGGCTTCGCCGTCGGGCGTCCCGACCTTCTGAAGAAGATTTCGGTACATGGAGGTTTCAACGCACTGCCGATCACCGCACTTGCCGCGGCCAAGACCAGCCTGCTCCAGGCGGATCTGGTTTCCACGCGGAAAAAGATCATTGGTGACACACGTGTACAAACGTTGGCCTGGCTCAAGAGCGAGGGCTACGCAGTGACGCCATCGGAAAGCAACTGCTTCATGGTCGACGTGCGCCGGCCGGGCAAGGAAGTGCAAGCGGCTCTTGCCTCGAAGGACATGTTCGTTGGCCGAATCTGGCCGGCATGGCCCAACAGCCTGCGCATCACTGTCGGAACGCCCGACGAGATGATGACTTTCCGTAAATCCTTCACGGAAGTAATGAGTTCTTCGACGGCTGGCCTCACGCCGGCTCCATTGCCACGGCGTCTGGCCGAGCACCCCTTCACTCATCTGTCATAAACAAGCATCCGCACCAATAGCGAAGGCGTCGCTCGTATCAGCGACGCCTTCGCTATTGGTGCGCGGTGCTGGATTGCCACGAATCGGGCGTTCTGGGAGCACAAAAGGCAACGGTGCCCGGATCTCTCCGGACACCGCTGCGGGTAGGTTGCAGTCAGCTAAAAGATCAGCTTCATAGCCAGTTGCACATTGAACGGTTCTCCGGGTCCGATGCCAGGCGAGAAGTTGCCCGAGCCGATCGTTGAACCGCTGCGGCCGAAGCTGCTGCCTCCGTAGTAGTCGTTGCAGAGCTGGGTGCAGGCTGGACTTGCCAGGTTAACCCGGTTGAACAGGTTAAACATCTCAGCACGGAATTGCACGTTGAGCGGAAAATCCGCGACGTTGAACTTCGTGTTTTTCAGCACCGAGAGATCGATGTCCTCGTAACCGGGTCCAAACAGGCTGTTGCGGGCAACCGTACCCCACGTGTTGGCGGGTGGCTCCACAAAGGAGTTCGGATTGAACCATTGAACGTATTTGCTCCCGTTGACAGTTTGAATGCTGTGACTAATTCCGGCATAAGCAGGCGCCACCTGGTTCACGCGCTGAGTGAATTCGTTCGTCCCGCTGGTGTCGTCACCGTTATAGAGAGTGATGGGTTGACCACCGTTGAAGGCGAAAGCCGAATTGAGTTCCCACCCGTTGGTCAGCATCTTCAATTCGCTGAGCCCCGGGATTGTGTAGTTGACGTAGCCTTTCAGCGAGTTCCGTGTGTCAAAGTCCGAGTTCCCATAGTCGCCTCGGTCTCCTGGAATGTTCCCCTTGAAGTCGTAGCTGTCCTGTGGAAGTGCGCCGCGGTATGCGGTCACCTCGTCCATGTTGTGGCCCCAGGTGTACGAGGTCTGGGCAACAACTCCATGCCAGCTCGATGTGCGGAAAACAGCTTGCAATGAGTTGTAGTTCGAAGTACCGATGCTCTCGATCTGGTTGATGTCTGAGTAGAAATTGCCACCAAACATCGTCCCGTCGCCCGCATAGGCGCCGGGGGCTCCACCCAGGTGCGGCTGATTAATATTCAGCAGGCTTAGGAGCTTGCGTCCCTGGCTGCCGACATAGCCGAATTGAAAGAATGCTTTACCCAGCTGTTTTTCCAACTGAAGATTGAAGTTCACGTTGTATGGGGAGCGGAAGCTCTTGTCGACGCTGAAGACGCCGCATGGGTTGACTGTGCAGGAGAGCGTGGTGGTCGGAATGATTTCCTGGCCGGGCACAATCTTTACCGGGCTTCCCGTGCTCGCAGCAGTGGTGAGAGTGAAGACTGGGTTGCTTCCGCCCGGGTTGCCCTCAAGTCCGTTCGGCGCCTCGTTGCCCGGACGGTTGTCGAGGAACGGATTGGCATTCGGCGTATCGAAGAACATCCCGGCGCCGCCGCGCACCACCGTGCCCTTTGACCAGGTGGGCTGATAGCTGAAACCCACGCGGGGGCTGAAGCTTGTGTGGTCTGGCGTGTAAATGCTGCTGATATCCGCACCCTGGAAGGCAATGCCCGTCGTAGTCAGGCCGGGGCGGAAAACCGATAGGTCCTTTTTGCTGTCGTGCATCGGTTGCAAGAAGTCGTAGCGCAGACCGAAATTGAAGTTGAGATTTGTTGTAACCTGGAAGCTGTCTTGCGCGAAAAGATCGAATCCGGACGAAAATACGAGGCGCTGAGGATTCCCGACCGCGATAGACGCCTTTGTCAGATAGCCGGCCAGAAAGTCAGCCAGAGAAGCAACGTCCTGGTCTGTCGTGTTCCATGGCACGGACCCATCTCCGTTGGGGCCTTCGCTGCCGAGGAACGAGTATGAGCCGATTGCGTGCCGGTGATAGAACTCGTCCACCTGGGCGCGCCGGAACTCGCCGCCCATGCGAAGTTCGTGTTTCCCTTTGGTCCAGTTGAAAGCCTCGTCGATCACACCTGTAATGTCCTGGCGGCCCTCAGGAGGCGTGTTGCCGGTAGGCTCAAAATCGTTACCGATGTTGATGTTGGGTGCATTCACGAACGGAGCGCCGGTGATGAACCCGGCGGTAGCAACACTCCCGAAATTCGCGTTGGCGTCGGAAAATGTTTGGTGAAAGTAGTTGACAGCCGCGGTGATGCTGTTACTGAAGGCTGGCGAAATCGACCAGTTATGGCCTGCGGAGTAGTTGTATACGTGGATCGGACCAATTTCAAAAAAGTACGGGTTGATATCTGTTTGCCCCACGGGTGCGGTTTGATTGCCCTGACCCATGAAGGCACGCGCATAAACACTATGCTTGCTGTTGAAGGTATGGTCAATCTTGGCGACGCCGTTGTAGCTGTATCCAAATTCAGGAGCCGCGGATTGAATGGCGACATTGCTGTCGCCCGCAAGAAGGTTCGCAGGCCAGAGGATGCCCAACAGGGTTGAGGTTGCCGAGTCCACTGGAACGCCTGCATCGGCAAGCAGCTTGTACGCAGCCGTCTGGTAGTACTGATTCGGCTCTAGTCCGGAGTTGCCGGTGGCGATATTGAACTTCTGTTTTTCAAAGTTAGTAAACCAGAACGTGTGATCCTTCCAGAACGGCCCACCCAGCGAAGCTCCCCATTGAATATTTGAGAGCGGCAGATCGCCGAGAGTATTAAAGGGATTCGTTTCCGCGAGCGCCTGATTGCGTTCGTAATAGTAAGCAGAACCATGAAGCGCATTGGTGCCTGACTTGGTAACCAGGTTGACGCTTCCGCCGGGGTTGCGGCCCACCTCCGCTGAAGACTGTGTCTGCAAACTGAATTCGGCGATGGAATCGATGGGGAGCGTAACACCGGCGATGTTTTCTACGCCACCTTGATTTACTGCAGGAATGTTGTGCCACCAATCGTTGTTGTCGGCGCCATCGATCTGCCAGTTCACCTGATTCCCGCGGGTTCCATTCACTGACCCAAAACCGCCCAGCGCGTAACCCGCGAACCCGGGTGCCATTCCAATCATCTGGGTGAAATCGCGCCCGTTGAGCGGGATATCCTGCACCGTCTGTTCGGGGATGTCGGTTGTCTGCGTTGTCGTGGTGGTGTCGAGCGCCAGACCGGACGCAGATACTTCGACGGTCTCGCCGGCAGACTCGATGCTGAGTTTAACCGGGAGTGTATAAATCACACCCGCAGTCACTGGAACACTGGATATCACCGACGACTTAAATCCACTTGCCCCAACGGTGACCTTGTATGTTCCAAGTGGCAGATCTTGAAAGCTGTATTCTCCCGCACTCGTGGACACGGTCTTGTGCGACACTTCCGTTGCGGTATCGACGGCCTCTACGGCTGCACCTGGTACTACAGCGCCCGATCCATCGGTCACCGTGCCGTTGATGCCTCCGCGATACGTCTGGCCTTTGCTGTTAACCGGCGCCACAAGCAGCGCAACGAGCATCCACAGAGCTACGGTGAATACACTTCGAGTAAGTCGATAAAGCATGTCGCCTAACCTCCAGAAGATGGTGATAAAGTTGTCGATTTGGTTGCGCCAAAAAATGCCAATCTCGCACAAAAGCACGGGCGCACAGGATCGCTCGAATGCTTATTTTTTTCTTGGGAGCCTACAGGTATGGCAGGCTGTGAGGTTGGATTCCATTCCCCACCATAGCCCCGCAATCCGTAAAGATTCAATAAAGAAACGTGAGAAAGTGACCTTTGCCAAGGGCAAACAAGTCGTACCGAGGGGTGGATGTCTCTCTCTCGGTGAGGGCTCCGGGGAGAAAGAGTGCGAGGCTCGGGACATCAGAACAGACCGGTGAAAACCGTTGGATTAGTCGCCCGAGCCTCTTCAATCGGTCGGCTCAAACATTTGTACCCGCACCATCATGGTTCCAGCCGCGTGTTGAAACACAACAGACACAGAGTGCTCATTCCGCATTTGGCCACAGAATTGTTCGAGATTGATCGCGACCTCAGGCACAGTCATGGCACAGGGTCTTGGCAACGAGGACTTGATCACGCCGGCGATCATATTGGCAATCTCTTTAGCGGCGTCGAGTGCGTCAGCTTCTTCCACCGCTTCCAACGGCTGCATCAACATCGCCGCCGTGGCCTGATGGGTGAGTCCTTCGTCCATTCGTATCTCAATCTGTCCATTCCACGCGCCAGACAGGCTCACTTTCCCAAAAACATGTCCGGCCTCCAGGCAGAATTCAACAGTAGAGGGCAAAGGATCGAGCTTCATGGCAAGCATCTGTTCCCAGAACTGAAAATTCGCCTTGATGATAGAACTCTCATCAAGTTCGATGCGCATCGACTGCTCCCCCCGCCAACGTCGAACCGTTGCGGTACACACTTCAACATATCGGGAAATTTAGTCACTATCGTTAATGGTGCGTCGATTGCCTGCCGGGAATGTGTCAAACGGTTCAGGGAATGTGATGAAGGTCATTTGCTGTGCTACTTCAAATGCGCCGGCACACGCGAATCGCCCACTTCTACCAGATCACGCACGGTGTGCATCAGCCGCGAATTGCTCATTTCGCTGACAAATTCCATTCAGGCAGTGGGGACAGCCTTCGAATGCCGNNAGGCTGTGAGACGCTCGAGCTGATCGGGTTTGATAATCGTCATGCTCGACCCTCTGATCACAATCCACTGATCGCGACGGAACTGATTCAACAGGCGGGTCACTGTTTCGCGCGACGTGCCCGCCATGTTGGCGATTTCTTCGTGCGTTAATGCCATTGTGAATCGGATTTCAGGCTTGCCGTTCGCCGCCGATCGGCCCCAGTCAAGGAGAAGACGAGCCAATCGTCCAGCGGCTGAGCCAGACAGGGCAAGCCGCTTCGCGTCGTGAAACACGGTGAGGTATTCGCCGGACAACGCCTGTGCCGCGTGCATGCTCGCGATTCCGTGATGGCTGAGGAAATCCAGGAATTCCTGCTTGCGGACCGTCTTGACCTGACACGGTTCTATGGCTTCGGCCGTAACTTCATGTGGTACGTTGGCCAGCACTGCGCTTAAGCCCATCAAGTCGCCTGGACCCGCGATTTTGAGGATCATCGTTTTGCCGTCGCGCGACGTGGACGAGATCTTCACCTGACCGAAGCAGATGACAAAAACGTTCCGCGCCGGATCGCCCTCGGTAAAAAGCTTGGCGCCGCGGGCGTGACTCATCATGATGCCTATGCCGTCGTATTCCTGGAGCGCCTCCGGAGTGAGATTGCAAAACATCCGAAGATGGCGGTGTTCGCAATTTAGACAGTCTTCCGGTGGGTGATGGGTGTGAAATCCAGCCATAATTTATCCGCAGCTCTAAATGAAGTATATCTCACTTTTCATCGGATGAAAGATGTGAAAATAATGCAGACTCTCCGCACATCTCTCAAAGATCGGGCTGTGAAATCTAGCTAAATTGCCGTGCTTTGCGTCACAGACATCTTCGTTGTCCGACGGCGCATTCCAGCTTTCCGTGTCGCGCAACACGACAAGTATGCACGCGAAACCTCCCGCGCCAATTCCTCCAGCAACTGCATTCTAAGGGGAGGATAGATATCGAACGCCTGATTCAGCGAATCCATCGGAAGCATCATGAGCGACGCTGGAGACTGGGCGACAAGCGAATAGGTGTGCTGCCCATTGCCCAGAGCGGCTGCAAGTTCCACAAGTTCTCCCGGATGAACCGAGCCCAGGACGAGCCTTGCCTGAAATCGGTCCGCCCTGCGCTGGAGCTGTCCTGAGGCGACCACGTAGAGTCCGCGGCAGGCTGCCCCTTGCCGAAAAACAATGTCTCCGGATGCAAACTCAATGTATTGAGCTGTGACGTTTAGGAGATCTGCTGTTGCGGGGGGGCAAGACAGCAATTCTGCCAACGGACGAGGTGTGGCTTCGCCAACCTCGGGTTTTGCCTCCGATTGCATGGTTCCATCTCCCTTACCTTTACCCGACTTCCACTTCCGACGCGACTACAACCGCCTCAGGACTAAGCGACTCTGCCGCCGCCGGCACACAGAGCACCGGGACGCGCGAGGTGGCTAGTAATGAAAATGCCGTTCCGTGCGGACCACGCGATTCGCTTGTCCGTTTCACCCCAACAACAAGGATGCTTGGTTGATAGAGTTCAATTGCACTTGAGACAGCGTCTGACGGTTGGCCATCCTTGACGATGCACCATACCGGAAACGCGCCGTTGTTCCGGATGCCAAGCTCCTCCAGGGCGGCCGCGCCTGGACTCAGAAAGGCAGATTCCTCCGCGGATTTGCACGCGTGGATCACCAGCAAGGTGCGGTGAAACGTCTCTGCCAAGGAGCCCGCGACCGCAACGGCAGCTCCCGTTGCCTCATTCCGTTCCATGGCNNGGACAGGGCGACCTTCGAACCAAATGCTCGGCAACGGCCCCGACTACGACCGGTCCAGCTCCCTCACGGCCTTCCGTGCCGATCACGATAAGCCCGGCTTCGTATTGACGCGCAACATCGACCAACATCTGCGCCACAGCTCCCTGACGAATCTCAGAGTGGCTGTGAATGCCATCCCTGCTCAGGTCGTCGGTCATTTTGCACAGCGTTGCGCGCGCTTCACGCGATATTTCGCCAAGGACACGTTCAGGAACTCCAGCCACCGCAGCATAATCCAACGGATCGAGACCATACGCAAGCACAATGCGCGCGCCGTAACCGGAGGCGAGCTTGCGGGCATACGCAAGAGCAGCTTCCGACCGGCCTTCCAGATCCGTTGCAACAACGATCGTTTTCAACCCGGTTTCGAAGCCCATGGACCCCCCAACGGAAAGGCATAGCCAAGGTGCCATCAGGCACCGTGCCTTTTTCACCTGTTGGATACGGAGTCTGCGCTTGTGGGAAAACGCGGGCAGTGACAGCATTCACCCGACACTGTGACTATTGTCACAGTGTGGATTTCCACAAACCTGTGCATTGGAGTGCATCGTGCTTGGGACTCTAGCGTAACCTGAGCAGAGTGGCAAACATGACCTCTTTTTCGGCCTTGCAGAACAATGCACCGAAATCAGAGATATTGTATTCCGCTGAGATCTGCGCTGTTCCCCCGGGCTCGCCGGGGTTGCGCCGACTTGAGTTCCGACTCCGAGATACCTTCCAAGGCTTCGTTCCAGACCTGCACGGTGCAAGAGAATGTCACTTGGCTCCGAGCGGAAAGATTCGGAATAGTCGCGAAGGCGAAAGGGAGACACACCCCTCCCCCCTTCGTGAAGTAACTAGAATTGCAGCCGAGCTTGCTGAAAATTTCCCACTCTTATGAAGTGGAAGAGAGTGCCGCGCATGCCCGGGTATCCTTGATCTATGAAGCGCGTTCTCATGTCCTGGAGCAGCGGCAAAGACAGCTCGTGGGCACTGCACCTTTTGCGCCGCGATCCAACCATCGAGATCGTCGGCCTACTGACGACACTCAACACAGAATTCCAACGCGTAGCGATGCACGGCACTCGCCGCTCGGTGCTCGAAGCGCAGGCGGAAGCCGCACAATTGCCGTTGTGGTTGGTTCCGTTGCCGTGGCCCTGCTCCAATGAGATCTACGAGGAGCGGATGATGGAAGCCTGCAATCGTGCCGTCGGCGAGCACGTGGATGCGATTGCATTCGGCGACCTCTTCCTGCGCGACGTGCGTGCCTATCGCGAGCGGCAGCTCGCGCCAACTGGACTCGAGCCGCTTTTTCCGCTTTGGGATATCCCGACCGACCAGCTTGCCCGCGACATGATTGCGGGCGGTCTTCGCGCCCGCCTGGCTTGCGTGGATACGAAGCAATTGCCTGCCACGTTTGCCGGCCGCGATTTCGACGACGCATTGCTTCGCGATTTGCCGCCTTCCGTCGATCCGTGCGGCGAGCGCGGTGAGTTTCATACCTGTGTCTACGACGGGCCCATGTTCAATGACTGTTTGCAATTGGAACAGGGCGAGGTCGTTGATCGCGAGGGCTTCGTCTACGCAGACTTGCTCTCAACCTCATTGCGGAGCTGTTGCCAGCATTTTTGAAACGTTGCCCATTACTTCGGGCGAGACCGCAGACCGAGGAACCCGCTCAATGCCTCGTTGACGGCCTCGAGAGTCGCAGCATCCACACGCCCGATGCGCGGCCCAAGTTTGGCACGCGGCACCGCTGCGGCTTTGTCCACCATAATCTGAGAACGCTTACGCAGGCCTGTCCGCTCTCCGGCAACCACGGTAATCCTGAACATCGGCGTGTCGTGAATCTCACTCGTCAGGGGCAGCACGATCACCGAAGGATGCCGGTCGAAGGCATCATCCTGTACCACGAGAGCAGGCCGGGGCTTGCCGTAATCCCCCGAAACAGCCACGGTGACCAGATCTCCGCGTTTCATCGTGCGCCTTCAACGGCGCTCACGTCCTGAATCCAGCGCATCACCTCGGCCTCATCCTCAGAGGCCGAGATCATCTGCGATTGGCGGCGCGCCTCGGCAACGAATCGGCGCTTCCGCGCCTCCTCCACATAGTCACGCATTAGAGAGCGCAGAACCGCGGAGGCCGGCCGTTCTTCGGCCTCCACTGCGGCCGCAAACTTCGCCTTCAGATCTGCGTCAATGCGCAGGTTCAATGTCGATTCCCTGGGGCGAGCGATTGTCCGGGGCACGATACGTTTCCTCTATACATATGGTACTTACATCATGTCATTACAGCAAGCGACTACGCGAATCGGGCGCCGAATGAAAGGTTAAAGGCATCTCCCACGATCCTGCATGTGACAAGGCCGAAGGCCATTGTCCCCACCGCAGGTGGTGGCCACACCGCGGGCGGCTAGCGCAGGCTCTTCAGCGCTGGATAGAGTTTGCGCCACTGCGCATAGCCAGCCTTGTATGCCGCGAGATCACCGGGATCGGGCTCGATGCGCTGCGCGACTTCGATTGCCTGCCCGCACGCCGCATCCAGGTTGGCCCAGTGTCCCGCACCCACGCCGGCCAACAGAGCTGCTCCAAATGCGCCGCCTTCCTCGGCGCTGAGAACCTCCACTGCCTGCCCGTAGACGCCCGCCTGAATCTTGCGCCACAAAGGCCCGCGTGCCCCGCCGCCGCCCAGACGAATTGCGGCGACCGGAATCCCCAATTCACCAAAGAGCGTGAACGTATCCCGCAGTGAATACGCCACGCCTTCAAGCGTGGCCCTCACAAAATGCGCCGCCGTATGCTGCGTCCCGATCTTCGCAAACGCCGCGCGCACCTCCGGATCAAGATGCGGCGTGCGTTCGCCGAGCAGATACGGCGCCCACTCCAGGCCCTCGCTACCCGCCGGCACGTTGGCCGCCGCAGCTGTCAGAGCGTCATAATCCTGGCCCGCGAAGAATGTCTCCTTCAGCCATCGAAAACTCAATCCCGCTGATTGCGTCACTCCCATTACATGCCACACGCCCGGCACTGCATGGCAAAATGTGTGCAGCCGTCCTTTGGGATCCTTCGTCGGCTGTGCAGTCGCCGCGAACACCACCCCCGATGTGCCGATGGTTGCCGAAACCGAACCCGGCTGCAAAATGCCCATGCCCACTGCGCCCGCGCCCTGATCGCCAGCACCCGCAACCACAGGCGTGCCCGCAAGCAATCCAGTCAGTCCCGCCGCGCTCTCGCTGATGCGCGCGCAAACCTCAGGAGATTCGAAGACCCTCGGCAGCCAGCTTTCGGGAATCCCCGCAGCCTCGGCCACTTCCTTTGACCAGCGCCGATGCGTTACATCCAGCAGCAGTGTTCCTGAAGCCTCTTGCACGTCGATGGCGAACTCGCCTGTGAGACGGTAGCGAACATAATCCTTCGGGCACATGATGTGGCGCGTCTTCGCGAAAATTTCCGGCTCATGCTTCTTCACCCAAAGCAGCTTGGTCAACGTGAAATTCGGCAGCGCAGGATTGCATGTGAGCTCGATCAATTTTTCGTAGCCGATCTTTTCATTCAGCCAATCGCATTCAGGCTGCGTTCTGGTATCGCACCAAATGAGCGAAGGCCGCAGCACCGCGCCATTCTCGTCCAGCAGCACGGCACCGTGCATCTGCCCCGTCAACCCGATCGCTGCAATCGGCTGCTTCGGTTCAGGGGCAGCAGCAAGCGCTTGGCGAATTGCGTCCTGTGCCGCACGCCACCAGTCTTCCGGATCCTGCTCAGCCCAGCCTGNNTTGCCTGCTGCGTCCACCACCACGGCGCGATTGCCGCCTGTACCCACATCCATCCCGAGGAACCACATTGCAGTCCGCTCCTTGCGTAAATCGGTTTTCCCAGCGCTCGCAGCATAGCAGCTTTGGTGAGGGCCGCAAAGGTCATCGCTCGCTCACTGGCACGGCACTAAAACAATTGGGCACACAACGCGCTTCCACCATGTAGACTCTCTTCACTCGCTCCTGCCAGTTTCCCCCCAAAAGCGACACCTCAAGGTTTGCCCAAGCTCAGAACATGCCAAAGAGAGAGCCAAAATGACTGCGCATACGCCCCATCCCGATCACATCCTGCAAACCGGCCTGGCCTTCTGGGCTTCAAAGACACTACTCAGCGCCGTGGAAATGGAAGTCTTTACTGAGCTTGCCAAGGGACCGGAAACTCTCGACGCACTGACTGGCCGCCTCGGATTGCATCCGCGTTCCTCTCGCGATTTCCTCGACACACTGGTCGCGCTCGGGTTCCTCGAGCGCACCAATGGAACTTACGCCAACACGCCCTCGACCGATCTCTTTCTCGACAAGCACAAGCCCTCCTACATTGGCGGAATTCTCGAGATGGCGAACCAGCGCCTCTTCCACCACTGGGGTCATCTCACCACCGCACTGCGCACGGGCCAGCGCCAAAGCGAAGCAGCAGGCAGCGAGAGCGAAACCTTTGCCGCACTTTACGCCGATCCCGCGCGGCTCAAGGGGTTCTTGCGCGCCATGACGGGCATCAGCCGCGGCGCCAACATGGCGATTGCGGCGAGATTTCCCTGGGAGCAATACAACAGCGCTGCGGATTGCGGCACGGCGCAGGGGGATCTCATCGTTCAGGTTTCGCTGAAGAATCCTCACATCTCCGGAATTGGATTTGACCTCCCCGAAGTCGCACCCATCTTTGAGGAGTATGTGGAAGCAAACGGCCTCACTTCGCGCGTCCGGTTCCAGGGAGGCAGTTTCTTTTCCGAACCGCTACCCAAAGTGGATGTCATCTTAATGGGCCACATTCTGCACGACTGGAATCTGGAAGAGAAGAAAACGCTCGTCCGCAAAGCTTATGAAGCCATCCCCGAAGGCGGAGCCTTTATCGCATACGACGCGTTAATCGATAACGACCGTTCAAAGAACGCTTTCGGCCTGCTGATGAGTCTGAACATGCTCATTGAAACTCCGGGCGGGTTCGATTACACCGGCGCCGACTGTATCGGCTGGCTGAAGGAAGCCGGCTTCCGCGAGACCCGAGTCGAGCATCTTGTGGGTCCAGATGCGATGGTGATCGGGATCAAGTAGCTCACGACAAAAATGAGCGATTCGGCTGGCGATCGAGACATCGAGGAGCCAACCAATGTCTCACAAAATGGTACGGCACTCCAGCGTGTGACGTTCCGCACACCTCAATTCACACCGCCGCGTAAGAATGATTGCGTTGGACCGGAGCGGATTCTCTCCCCACCCGGTCAGGAGACCGATTCAGAATGAGTGATCTTGCCCCCATCGCCGAAGCCGTAGCCGTCGACCCGCTGGTAAGCCATCCCCCCGACTACCACGTCTTCCACAAGTTCCTCGCCCGCTGCAAGTCGCTTCCGGCCATCACCACTGCAGTCGTCTGGCCGCTTTCCGATGTCGCGCTCAGGGGCACAGTCGAAGCCGCCACGGAAGGCCTCATCACGCCCACTCTGATTGGCGATGAAGCACAGATGCGCACGCTCGCAGCCAAAATCGGCGTGGACATCAAGCCGTACACCATTCTCCNNCCATGATGAAGGGCAGCCTGCATACCGACGAGTTGATGAAGGTCGCCATGCAGCGCGACACCGGCCTACGCACTTCGCGCCGCATCACCCACGTCTTTGTCATGGACACGCCGGCCTATCCGCGCACTTTGCTCATCACCGACGCCGCCATCAACATCAAACCCGAGTTCGAAGACAAGATTCACATCGTACAGAACGCCATCGACCTTGCTCACGCCCTCGGCATCCCAGAGCCAAAAGTTGCCTTGCTCTCTGCCATCGAAACCGTGAATCCTAAGATTCCCTCCACCATGGAAGCCGCAGCCCTCTGCAAGATGGCCGACCGCGGCCAGATCACCGGAGGCATCCTCGATGGCCCCCTGGCCTTCGACACCGCAGTCAGCGTAAAGGCCGCCAAGATCAAGCATCTCAACTCGCCTGTCACCGGCCAGGCCGATATTCTTGTGGTCCCCGATCTTGAAAGCGGCAACATGCTCGCCAAACAGCTCGAATACCTCGGCGGCGCGCAGCTTGCCGGCATCGTGCTCGGCGCACGCGTTCCCGTCATCCTCACCAGCCGCGCCGATTCCGCCGAAACCCGCCTCACCAGTTGTGCCGTAGCCGTTTTGCTGCATTATGATTCCCACCCAATCGAGTAGGCTTGACAATCTCCCAACCTCAGAAAAAACGGGCGCCATTCCAACCGAATTGGCGCCCGTAGTGTTTTCCACAAAATTCAGATATGAAGCCGTTTCACCGTCGCAGGCATCTTACTCACTGGATGAGGTCAAACCAATCGAGCGGCTTTGCGCTCTTCAAGTTGGCCTCACGTGAAGGAGCGAGCCCAATGTCCACTCATACGAGCGTGCAGTCCAAAGCAGCAAAAACCAATGTTCCAGATGGTTTCAGCCCCGAAGACATCAAGAATCTTTCCAGCGTCCTGAATGCAGTCCTGGCCGATGTTTTTTCGCTCTACCTCAAAACCAAGAATTTCCACTGGCACATGAGCGGTCCCCATTTTCGCGATTATCATCTCCTGCTCGATGAGCAGGCCGATCAGATCTTTGCCATCAGTGACGACATCGCCGAGCGCGTCCGCAAAATTGGCGGTACGACGATTCGCTCCGTCGGGCATATCGCCCGGTTGCAGCGGTTAACTGACAACGACCAGGAATTCGTTCCGGCCCGCGACATGCTCCTCGAACTCCACTCCGACAACAAAGCGCTGGTCGAAAGCCTGCGCGCGGCGCACGAGGTTGCGTCCAAGGCGAATGACTACGCCACCACCAGCTTGATCGAAGTTTGGATCGACGAAGCCGAGCGGCGCGCATGGTTCCTCTTCGAATCCACCCGCTGACGCCCGCGCGTCGAGCTCAGAAAAGGCACCTGGTCTGCTTGACGCGAGCAGACCAGGGCCGTCGCAAGCCCTCCCAAGACGAATTGATCAAGGACCTTCGTTAAGCCGCTGCATGAGCGGGCGGAAGGTCTGCGTCCAAATTTGCTTCGTACGTATTCGACCTACAAGCTGCTTGGCGAGACTGAGCACCCTACTTGTTGTAGCGCTTCTGATGCCAGAGCCATGCCGTGCGGACGATATCGTCGAGCTGGGTGTATCGGGGTTTCCAGCCCAGTTCGCGAATGGCTTTCGCTGAGCTTGCGACGAGGACCGCGGGGTCGCCGGAGCGGCGGGGATGGATTTTGGCTGGAATGGGATGGCCGGTGATGCGGCGGGCGGATTCGATGACCTGGCGCACGCTGAATCCCTGGCCATTGCCCAAATTAAAAATGAGCCGGTCGTGGGCTTCGAGCGCCCCGAGGGCTAGCAGATGGGCGTCGGCCAGGTCGGAGACGTGAATGTAGTCTCGGATGCATGTGCCATCGGGGGTGGGATAGTCGTCGCCATAGATGTTGATGGACATGCGGCGCCCCAGGGCGACGTCAAGGATGAGCGGGATCAGGTGTGACTCAGGTTCGTGGGCTTCGCCGCGGATCACACCGGATGGACCCTCGGGAGCACCGGCGACGTTGAAGTAGCGCAGGGAGGTGTAGCGCAGACCGTGGATCTTGTTGAACCAGGTGAGCATCTGCTCGACAATCAGCTTGGATTCGCCGTAGACGTTGGTGGGGTTGAGGCGCGCGGTTTCATCAATGGGGACCGACTCAGGCTCGCCGTATACAGCAGCCGTGGAAGAAAAGACCAGGCGTTTGGGTCCCTTGGCCAGGACGGCTTCCAGAAGCGAAAGCGTGGAGGCGGTGTTGTTGCGGAAATAGACTTCCGGGGTCCTCATCGATTCGCCGGCTTCGATGAGAGCGGCGAAATGAAGGACTGCGTCAAAAGGGGAGCCGGAATCGGTGGCCGAAATGAACAGATTTTCGATCAGCGGCCGGTCGGCCAAATCACCCTGGACGAATTCGACTCCCTCGGGCACCTCCTCGCGCCGGCTGTGGCACAAATTATCGAATACAATGGGATTGTGGCCTTTGGAGGCCAACAGCGCGGCGACGGTGCCACCGACGTATCCGGCACCACCGGTAACCAGAATCTTCACAAAATACTGTCCTTTCACGAACACTTTGGTTTAGGGTAAGTCTATTACATAGGCAGGGCCGGAATAGAGATCGCAGTCGGACCCGAAGACCGCGCCAGCGGCACGCCAAAAAATGCATTCTGCTGCCCTGACAACCCAGTTGCGTGAAGTGAATCCTCTTACAAACGCGGCACCGGGCAAACCAGAATCGAGCTTCCCTTCCTCTCTTGGGGTAATTTTGGGGTTCGCTTTTTGCCTGAGACGTGAATGGGAGTATTTGGATGTCCGGGCTAAAGGGAAGTGAAAACATATCTCGCTTAGCAGGGTTCGATGAATTGAGGGCCAGCTGGCTGCATACCAGTTCCAGGCCGCAGCGCGAGGCAGGGCCGGTCGAATTTTCCCCCTTCAAACAGCAATGAAACGCAAAGGAACGATCAACAGAGTTTGTCTGCCCATGATGCAAAGTAGAGTTTTCCCCCGTGCGCGGTACAGGCAAAAGCGGAATTCAACCAAGAAGAAATAGGCCGGGAGCGGTAGATGGCCGAGAGTGGCCGCTCTCCTGACATGCTGAGCTGGAAAAACCAGCTTGAAGTTACAGGATGTTTCAAGGCGCGCGTAGTCCCCTTCATCCTATTTTTCGAGGAATTTGAGACATGCAGATGAATCATTATCCTGGACGCATCAGCTTTGGCTTACTTCCCGAGCCCGAAGGCCGGTCGGGTTCGTTCATTACCGCCGCAGTCATCAACATGATGATCCTGGCCACCGTTCTGTATGTCGGAATGATGGCGAAACATGTCATCCAGCAACATCATTTCGAAAATACTGAACTCATTTTTCCTGCCACGCCTCCACCAGAACCCAAGGTGAAAGTGGTGACTCCGCCAGCACCGAAGTTGCCGGAGCCGCCCAAGCCGGTAGAAGTGAAACTGGAAGCGCCGAAGATCAATTTGCCGAAGATTGAGAAGCCGGTTCTGAAGCCGATCGAGATGGAAGCGAAACTGAAGATGCCGGAGATCAAGCTGGTGAAGCCGGCGATTACTCTGGCGCCACAGCCCAAGGCGGCTCTGGCGGCCGCAATGCCCGCGCAGGTTCCGCAGCAGAAGCCATCGACCACGCCGGTCCACCTGGGCGATACGTTTGGCGTGACGCCAAATCCGAATGCGACCAAGCCGGCGACCGTGGCGGCAATTGGAAATCCCTATGGCGGCATGCAGGGCCCCTCGGTCGCTCCGCACGGCGTGATTGGCTCGACCGGGATTGGAAACGGTACGAAATCAGGATCGAATTCTGGCGTATACGGGCACGTGGCGTCGACCGGGCTTCCTGGAGCAACCGGAACAACGCAGGCATTCGGAGGCAAGGTCGGTTCCGCAGGCATCCCACAGGTTCAAGCAGCCGCGACGCCCGCGATGATGAAGGCGACGCCGGCGTCAACCACTCTTGAAGTGATTTCGAAGCCGCCGGCGCAATACACCAGTGAGGCAAAGCAGCTGAAGGTGCAGGGCGACGTAATTCTTCGCGTCACCTTCACGGCTGCCGGGCACGTAGTGGTGGAAGGCGTGGTGCACGGATTGGGCCACGGACTCGATGAAGAAGCACGCCGTGTTGCGCAACAAATCCACTTTCGGCCGGCCACGCGGAATGGGCAAGCGGTGGATTTGACAACCAACATCACGATTACTTTCCAATTGGCTTAACGACAAGACACACGAACAGGAAATGGCATTGGGCGACCTCGGATTCCCCCGCACTTCGCCGGGAGCCATAGAACGGTAAGAAAGATACTAGGAGCTTGCGAATGATGTTTAGGAAGATTTCTCTCACCTTGCTCACTCTGACGCTGGGTGTAACTTGCGCGTATGCAAAGAAGGCCCCCAAGTACGAGCAGGCGCACCAACTGACGCCGGAGCAGAATGAGCTGGTGGAGAAGGCGATTGGGCAGGAGAAGGTGCTGATCAAGGCCATCCAGGAGAAGACGCCCCTGGTGGAGACCTACATCCAAGACACGCGGCCCGATGTGAAGCTGTATGAGATCCCGATCGACGACCAGTACACGTTGAGCCGCGTGGATTTTGGGAAAGGATTCTTCGACAAGAAGTACGAGCCGCGCAATGCAGCCTCGAAGCACGGGTTCTTCAAGGGCTCGTTTTCGGCTATCACCGGGCTGACGAAATCTCTCGGTCTGGATAAGCGGTTCACCTACAATCCAACCGGCTTCATGCAGATGATGTTCCTGGATCCGACGGGTTTCGACCAGCAGCACTATGTCTTCAGCTATGTGCGGCGGGAGTTTCTAGGACAGGTTCGGACCTGGGTTTTCGACGTGCACCCGAAGGTGGCAGGGATGGGGCGCTTCTATGGCCGCATCTGGGTTGAAGACCAGGACGGCAACGTAGTGCGCTTCAACGGGACCTACACCGGACCGTCGTCTGAAGACGATTCGCGGTATTACTTCCACTTCGACAGCTGGCGTATGAACGTGCAGCCGGGAATTTGGCTCCCGGTGGCGATCTACGTGGAGGAATCGAACCGCGGCGACAGCAACAAACCGATCGGGCTGAAAGCGCAGACGCACTTCTGGGGCTACGCGTTGAAGCTGCCCACGCGGGACAGCGAAAACGTGAGCATGAAGATTGAAGACGCGGTGGACAAGAGCGACGACTCGCAGGATGTGAGCCCGCTGCAGGCGTCACGCGACTGGCTGACACAGGCGGAGAACAACGTAATCGACCGGTTGGAAGAGGCCGGGCTGGTGGCTCCGCTGACGCCCAATGGATTTGAGACACAAGTGCTGGATCAGATCGTGATCAACCTGGCGGTGCCGAGCAATATTCCTCTGTCGAGCCCGGTGCATTGCCGCGTGCTGCTGACTACGACGGTCGAAGCGACGACAGTGGGCAACACAATTCTGTTGAGCAAGGGCCTGATCGACAGCCTGCCGCACAGCGAAGCCGCCATTGCGTCGGTGATCTCGATTGAGCTGGCGCACATCGCGATGGGTCACCATATCGACACGCGCTATGCATTCAACGACCGGCTGCTCTTTCCCGACGAAGCGACATTTCGCCGAATCGACATGAACCACACTGAAATCGACGATGGGACTGCCTCGAAAAAGGGCATGGAGTACTTGCAGGCGTCGATGTACAAGGACAAACTGCCGGACGCCGGGTTGTTCTGGGAACAGTTGGCGGACCGCGGCAAGAACTTGAAGGCCTTGAATACGCCGATGCTGGGCGACTCGTTGTTGAAGTCGGACGGGACACCCTGGATGGCGGACCTGGCGCGCGACGCGCCGAAGATCAACTGGGACGATCTGACGCAGATTCCAGCATCGCCCTTGGGAAGCTGGCTCAAGACCGACCCTTGGGACGACAAGGTGCACATGCTGAANNNNAGGCACATCACCCGCCGCCCAGCCTGGAACGGACCCGCCGGCGACTGCCCCGCCGACCCAACAAGCGGCACCGCCGGTGAGCGGTGATCCGCCGCCGACCGGACCTCAGCCGACGGCAACCCCTCCGACACCGAGCCCGCAATAAGCTGGCTGTTCGATTCGTGAGCCGGGCTATTGTGCCGTGATGCCCGGCTTCAAACCAAACTGCTGGATTTTAAAACGAAGCCAAGCAATGCGAGTGCTTCACCAGAATTGGATAACGCCGTCCCCATGAAGAAAAGCGCCGCTGTTTTGATTTGCTGCGTGCTGTGTGCCTGGGCAGCAAAGGCTCATGCACAAGTCGTCCCTTCCGCAACCCGATCGCCGGTCTCGCTAAGTGCGGGCGGCATGGGATCCATTTTTCAACCGGACTACGATGGAATTGGCGTCGCGGAGCAATCCTCGACTCCCTTGTTCGGCATTGGAACGTATGTGGATCTTCGTGTGAGGCATTGGATCCAGTTTGAAGCGGAAGGCCGCTGGCTGCGCTTCAACCAATTTGAAAATATCTACGAGGACAACTACCTTGTCGGACCGAAGGTGCCGATTCACGAGACGCGTCGCTTCCGGCCGTATGCGAAGGCACTGATCGGCTACGGGAAGATGAACTTCCAATACAACTATGCCTACGGCCATTTCACGGATATTGCCTTGGGCGGTGGCGTCGATATGCCAATCGGCCATCGGCTGAGCCTGCGCGCCGCGGATTTCGAGTATCAGATCTGGCCGAACTGGATCAATGGATCGGTGAAGCCCTACGGCGCGAGCGTGGGCGTGGCTTATCGGATTTTTTGAGGACATCGCGCTGGTCGCGCATCGATTTGAATTGCGTGATGATAGTTAGCCGGGGATTACGGCAGGATGGCCTTGCTTCCTTGCGAAGTCATGAAGTGCCTTGTCGAACGTGACGAGTGTGGCGACGTTTCCGACAGCGGATGCCACTACCCAGCAGTCTCCAACCCACTTGGACGCCGGCTTGGAGGCAAACGGCAACGTCGCCTTCCTGAACTCAGCGTCGACACTGCGGGGATCCGGATATAACGCAACGCGGGGATCAGCCAGCCAGCGATCGAAGACAGTCCATGCTCTGCGCAGATTCAGCGTCTCGTCGCCCATGACTGCGCCGTTGGTGAGCAGCCTCAATAGTCCGAGTTGTGTATACCGGGAGAAGAGCAACTGCGTGTCGGCGGGCAGTGCCCTCATCCACTTCCACGCGACCGAACTGTGCGAATGCGTGTCCACCGATAACGCCAGCCACACGTTGACATCAGGAAAGAATGAGGTCATGCGGGGTCTCGTCGACTGGAAAACGCGGCCCTAAATTTCCCTTCCCTTTCACCAAAGGGCCAGTAACCTGATTCCTTTTACCGGTGCTCGCATAGGCCTCTTCGAGAGCACGCACAATGAGAGCTCGAATCGAAGTACCTGAACTCTCCGCTCGACGCCGTAACTCGTCATGCAGCGGAGCGGGAATATCGACGGTGGTTCTTACGGGCATGACCTAAGTATGGCGAACGTGACATAAAGGTGTCAATCTACCTTGCATAGAAGCCATCGAAACTGAAAGGCCGCTCCGAAGAGCGGCCTTTTTTGAGGATTAACTGGCGGCGCAAACCGCGTCTGCCCCACCACAGGTGGCTATGCCGGGGAGGGTGAGCCCTCGGGAAAGCCGCCGGAACCGGGGCGGGTCTCCGGCTTGAGGACCTGCTGCGGGGTTCCGGTTCCCGTGCCATCGCTGGGCGAGGCAAGATTGGAGCGAATCGGCGGCAGTTCCTTGCCTTCAATCAGCAGCCTCACTTCCTCGGCGTCGATGGTCTCGCGCTCGAGCAAGGCAGCGGCGATACGGTGCATCGGGTCTTTGTGGGCCTCAATGATGGTATGAGCTGACTGGTAGGCCTCGTCGATCAGGCGCCGCACTTCGAGGTCGATCTGGCGAGCGGTTTCCTCGCTGAAGTCGCGGTGCTGAGCGATCTCGCGGCCGAGAAAGATCTGCTCTTCCTTTTTGCCGAAGGTCAGGGGCCCAAGGCGACTCATGCCGTACTCGCAAACCATGCGGCGCGCGAGGTCGGTGGCAGTCTCGATGTCGCTGCCGGCGCCGGTGGACATCTGGTTGAGGAAGATTTCTTCGGCAACACGTCCGCCGTAAGCCGTAGCCAGGCGCGTTTCCAAATATTCACGGGTATAGTTGTGACGATCGTCGGGCAGATAGATGGTGACGCCGAGCGCCATGCCGCGTGGGATGATTGTGACCTTGTGGATGGGGTCGGAGTTCTCGCGGAAGAACGAAACCAGCGCGTGTCCAGCCTCGTGATACGCGGTGACACGCTTCTCCTGGTCTGAGAGCAGCATGGACTTACGTTCGGCGCCCATGAGCACCTTGTCTTTCGCAAGTTCGAAGTCGTACATCAGGACCTGCTTGCGGTTGACGCGCGCAGCATTGAGCGCGGCCTCGTTGACCATGTTGGCCAGGTCGGCGCCGGAGAAGCCCGGGGTGCCGCGGGCGAGGACCTCGAGGTCGACGTCCGGCGAGAGGGGCGTCCTCTTCGCGTGGACCCGCAGGATCTCCTCGCGGCCACGGACGTCGGGGCGGG
>PLKY01000243.1 GCA_003140785.1 Acidobacteriaceae bacterium
TATGCCCGCTGAATTCCAGAATCCGCGAGCATCCTAAGCACAGTCGTTTCCAACTGTGCGCAGGCTTCGGGCAGCGCCGCCTGCACAGCCTCGCTGAAACCTTCGCGCAATTCCAATGACCGCGCGCCGACAGTCAGCAGCAGGGAACTGCGAGGAGTCGCGCCATAGAGTTCTTTGCTCAGCGACAAAAGCTGCGATTCATCCAGATGATGAGTCGCAAGTCCCAGAGCTTCCTTGCCCGGTTCGACGGCAATCAGACGCACAGAGCCCGACGACGCATTCATCGCGCAATCGATAAAAATCACCGACTCTGCCTTTGAAATGTCCTCAGCCAACTCCGGAGTCCACTGTTGCGTCGATACCACTCGCACACCCGTCTCACCCCGGAAGCGTTCTTCCGCCCACTTAGCAAGCCAAAGCCCGACGCCGTCGTCCTCGCGCAATGAATTCCCACACGCAAGAATGAGACAACGGACCGGCCCAGCATTCATGATTTCAAAGTTACGCTACCGAACTACGCGGTCAACAACCTCGCCCTCAGCCGACACCAGCGAAATTGCCAGCGGCATCTGCCCAAACGCATGGGTCGAGCAGCTCAAGCACGGATCAAACGTCCGCACCACCGCCTCCACGCGATTGAGTATCCCCTCGGTGAACTTGCCGTCCTTCACGTAATGTTTCGCAGCCTGCAGCACGCCCTTGTTCATGGCGTTGTTGTTTTGTCCGGTAGCAATCACCAGGTTTGCCCACGTGATCAGCCCGTTCTCGTCCACCTTGTAGTGGTGATGCAGCGTGCCACGCGGCGCTTCGGCCTGGCCGGCTCCTTCCAGGCGATTCACACCCGCAGTCGCGCGCACATGCTTGTCCAGAATTAACGGGTCCGACAAGATCATCTCGATCTTCTCAATCCCGTGCAGAATATCGATCAGGCGCGCGTAATGGTAGTAGAAGGAACTTTGCACCGGTCCATCGTCCGAGATCTGCTTGAACAAACTGAGTTCGCCGTCGGCCATCGGCGTGCCCATGCTCTTTGCGATGTTGAGCCGCGCCAGAGGACCCACCCGATAGCTTCCGTCGGGGTAGCCAAGCGGCTTGTAGTAGGCGAACTTCGTGTAGCTGTAAGGCTCCACCGCCTCCCCAATCACTTCCGGGAATTGAGCTGCAGTGATGCCGTCTGCCACGATCTCGCCGCGCGCGCCCATCAGCCGCAGAGCGCCGTCGGTAAACTCGATCGACTCATCCTCGTTGATGAGGCCCATATAAAGCGAGGCGAAGTTCGCGAAGACCTCGATCTCCGGCGCGAAGGTTTCGGCAATCTGCTTATACCATCTCAGCGCGAGCTCGATGTTGGCATAGGCCTCGGGAATCATTCCGAGAATCTCATCCCGTTTGGCCGAAGCCAGCGGTTCCGTTACTCCCCCAGGCACGACCCAGCCAGGATGAATCCGCTTGTTGCCGAGCAACTCGATGATGTGCTGACCGAAGCGCCGCAACGCGATCCCGGCACGCCCCAATTCCGGTTTCGCGCCCACCACGCCAAAAATGTGCCGCGTCTGCGGATCGGATTCCATGCCGAGAAGCAGATCGGGCGACGACAGATAAAAGAAGCTGAGTGCATGCGATTGCACCATCTGTGCAAGGTTCAACATCCGCCGTAACTGCGCCGCGGTATGGGGAATGCGAACAGACATAATGGCTTCGCAAGCCTTGGCTGACGCGATCAAATGCGAGACAGGGCAAATGCCGCAAATGCGTGCCATCAGGCTCGGCATCTCGTAAAACGGCCGGCCCTCGGAGAATTTCTCGAAGCCGCGCACCTGCGTCACGTGAAAGTTTGCGTTCTCCACTTCACCTTGATCGTTCAGGTGAATGGTGATTTTGCCGTGCCCTTCGAGGCGCGTAACGGGATCGATGGTGATGGTCTGGCTCATTGCTCAGGCTCCGCTTTCTAAGCTCCAAAACGCGTGAGCGCCGGCACGTCCAGCGGCTCACCGGTGACCAGCGCAGTCAACGCTGCATGAAAGGTATCGGCCGAGGGCGGACATCCGGGCAGGAACACATCCACCTTCACAAATTCGTGGATCGGACGCACCACGCGCAGCAGCTTGGGCACAACGACGCAAGGAATCTGCCGCTGCACATCGGCATTCTCTATGTACGCGCGATCGAGGATTGCTTCAGGCCCAATGGGATTTCGCATCGACGGCACATTGCCCGCGACTGCGCAGTCGCCCATCGCGACCAGGAGTTTCGAATGCGCCCGAATCTTCTTGATCTTCTTCTCGTCATCGACAGACGCCACAGCGCCCTCGACGAGAGCGATGTCCACTTCATCGGGGAACACCTTCGTGTCGACAATCGGACTGTAGACCACATCCACCAGCTCTGCCAGGGCGATCAACCGCTCATCCATATCGAGGAAAGACATGTGGCAGCCGGAACAGCCGTCAAGCCACACCGTTGCCAGTTTCAGTTTGCTCATTGCGCTTCCCTCATCAGGTTCAGGTTCGGCAGAAAGTCAGGGTATTTAGGATGATCGGAGCCGATCTTGCTCTTGTCGAACAGAGCTCCGGTTGGGCACACCTGCACGCATTTACCGCACCGCGTGCAACTTGATTTTCCCCACTCCTCGTGCAGATCGGAGATGATCATCGAGTCAATGCCGCGGCCCATCACATCCCAAACATGCGCGCCCTCAATCTCCGCGCACACCCGCACGCAGCGCGTACACATGATGCAGCGATTGTGGTCGAGAGTGAACCGCTCGTGCGATGCATCGACGGGCAGTTCGGGGTTGCGGTAGGGCAGCCGAACATGGGTCAAACCCTGCTCCTGGCCGAGCGTCTGTAACTCGCAATGGCCGTTGGCCACGCAGACTGAGCAGATGTGATTCCGTTCCGCGAACAGCATTTCAAGAATGGTGAGGCGGTGCTTCTGCAGCCGCTCGGTCACGGTCGTGACCTCCATCCCTTCAAAGACGCTGGTCACGCAGGCGGGGAAAAGCTTGTTGTTGCCTTTGATCTCGACTACGCACAGTCGACATGCGCCTACGTCGCTGAGCCCATCGAGATGACAGAGTGTGGGAATGTAAATGTCGTTTTCCTTCGCCACTTCCAGGATGGTCTGGCCGGAGCGCGCGCTGACTTCCTGGCCGTCTATGAGCAGCGTTTTTACGTCCACACTGGTGCTCATGCCAACACCTCCACGGGGGATTCGGCAGCCACCGGTGCTTCCATGTTGCAAACGCCTGCCGGACAGCGCTTATGCACGATGTGGTCGATGTACTCGTGCTTGAAATACTTCAGTGTGCTCAGGACCGGGTTGGGTGCCGTTTGCCCCAGGCCGCATAAGCTGGTCTCTTTCACTGTGGCGCACAGTTCCACAAGCAGGTCGAGGTCGTCCATGGTTCCGTGGCCCGCGCAAATACGAGTAAGGAGCGTGTGCATCTGCGCGGTCCCGGCGCGGCACGGGATGCACTTGCCGCAGGACTCCGTCATGCAGAACTCGATGAAGAAGCGCGCGACGTTGACCATGCAGGACGTATCGTCCATCACGATCATGCCGCCCGNNCCGAGCCCATCATGGCGCCCACCTTCAGCAGCGCATCGTAGCTGACTCCAATGTCCAGCATTTCAGCGGGAAGGCAACCGCCGGAAGGACCGCCGGTTTGCACAGCTTTAAAGGTGTGTCCGTCCGGCACGCCGCCGCCGATGCCCTCGATAATCTTCCGCAGGCTGATTCCCATCGGCACTTCGACGAGGCCGGTATTGGTGATCTTGCCGGTCAGTT
>PLKY01000251.1 GCA_003140785.1 Acidobacteriaceae bacterium
CTTCTACTATAGTTAGCTCTTCGCAATGTACTATCCCATCTGAAATCTGTGAGGGAATACCCGAAAAGTGGTTGAATCGGAGAGAACCTCTTTGGTTTCACTATTTCCTTGGCTTTTGGTGCGGAACCATACCTACCACGCCAATCTTGTAGCGCGAATACTCAAGGTTCTTGTTCCACCGCAGATGGTTTCCACGATGCACAATGTCTACGAAGGCGGTCGTATGCGCATGCTCGCGTATCGCCTGACCGACTTCCTCGCGCTCCGCACCACTGCCGTCAGTGAAGCCGTCGCGCGCTGTGCCATCGAGACCCACGCCGTGCCAGCCCACAAATGCACTGTTATTCCGAACGCCTTTGACATTGCTGCATTCGCGCCTGATCGAACGCGACGCGNNGGCCGCATCGTATCCGCCAAGGGCTTTCTTAATCTCCTGGAAGCCTTCGCTCAGGTGTGGGTCGCACATCCGCAAACGCAACTTTGGATTGCCGGCGAGCATCCGAGGTCCACATCACGGCGAACCGAATACACCGGTCTCATCGTCCCCAGAGGCACCACTGAGCGCATTCATCAAATCGGACTCAGTCACGACATGCCGCGGCTGCTTGATGCCGCCGATGCGTTCGTCCTCTCCTCGGCCTGGGAAGGCATGCCGCTCGTTGTCGGCGAAGCAATGGCCATGGAGAAACCCGTTGTTGCAACCGACGTGGGTGGCGTGCGCGAACTTCTCGGTGACACAGGCACAGTCATTCCCTCCAGAGACCCCGATGCACTGGCCAAGGCAATGCTCGAGGTCATGCGCAGCCCACTTCAGTTGCGCAGTGTGCTTGGCCGCGCCGCACGGGTACGCATCGGAACCCAGTTCGACGCCAGCGTCCTGTTTCCCAAGTGGGAGGTCTTCTACCGATCACTCCTCGGATGAGCGTTGCCACACCCAACAAAATCTCGCGTGATAACCTTATCAACGGAATTTTTTACGCCGCCCTCCGCCCTTCAATTCATCCTTGCGGAAGGCCCGGAGGACGCGCGATGCGTCGAACAATTCGCAGAATCGTCGTGTCCTTTATTTTGGCAGCGACAACCCTTGGCTTTGTTTCCTTCAATGCGCGCGCGCAGTCCAGCCTCGCACAGTCCAGCCGAGCACAGAACTCTGTTCTGACGCTCGATCATGGTTGGCAGTTCCGTCAAATTATCCCCACTCCGCAGGATGCTGAATCTGGTTGGCTGCCGGCCACCGTTCCCGGAGACGTGCACCTCGATCTGATCGCCAACAAAAAAATCGAAGATCCGTTCTACCGCAACAACGAATCGAAACTTCAGTGGATCGAAAACGCAAGTTGGGAATACCGCGACAGCTTCGACGTCACGCCAGGGCTGCTTGCGCGCTCCAATGTCGACCTGGTCTTCGACGGTCTCGACGCTGCGGCGCAGGTTTACTTGAACGGCGCGCAAGTGCTCAATCCCGACGACTCGTTCCGCGTCTGGCGCGTGCCCGCGAAGGCTCAGCTGCACGCCGGCAGCAATTTGCTGCGCATCGTGTTTCCATCGCCCATCGCGGCGGCCCAACTCGTCGCCGCCGCCGATCCGTGGCAATCGCGCACCAAGGTCGAGCCAAAGACCTACATCCGTAAAGCAGCATATGAGTACGGATGGGACTGGGGACCGCGCTTTGTCACCAGCGGCATTTGGCGGCCCGTCCGCATTGAGGCATGGGACAAAGCACGCATCGCCGACTTCGCCATCCGCCAGTGCGATGTGAGTAAAGCCGTCGCCCACATCGACGCTGAAGTTGAAATCGAAACCTCCTCCAGCGGACCGGCTCAGGTCAGCGTGCAAGACTCCACTGCCGCTGGTCCTGCAACCGCGAGCCGGCTCGTCGCTCTTCACGCCGGAACGAACGTCATCGACATTCCGATCGAAATTCGCCAGCCCAAACTCTGGTATCCCGCAGGATACGGCGATCAGCCGCTCTACGAATTCACCGCGAACGTCTCCATCGCCGGTCAGACTGCCGACAAACGAACTGCCAAGGCTGGCCTGCGCTCGATTGTTCTCGATCGCCATCTGGACCAATGGGGCCGCAGCTTCCAACTCATCGTCAACGGCATCCCGGTCTTCGCCAAAGGCGCGGACGTAATTCCATTCGACAGCTTTCCCAACCGTGTGACGACCGCTGACTATCGGCGCATCCTTGAGTCCGCGCGCGACGCCAACATGAACATGATTCGTCATTGGGGCGGCGGCTACTACGAGACCGATGAGTTCTATCAGATCTGCGACGAGCTCGGCATCATGGTCTGGCAGGACTTCATGTTCGGTAATGACTGGCAGCCCGGCACCTACAATTTCAAACTCACCATCGAAGCTGAAGCCGAAGATCAGGTCCGCCGTTTGCGCAACCATCCCAGCATCGTGGTCTGGTGCGGCAACAACGAAACCGAAGAGGCCCTGGGCTGGGCTCCGCGCGACAAATTGCCACTCGAAGTGAAGTACCAAATGTGGCAGGACTATCTCACCGAATTCAGCGGCATCCTGAATCGTGTAGTCGAGCGCCTCAATGCGGAGACGCCCTACTGGCCCAGTTCGCCGAGCTCAGACTATGAGGAACTCAGCAGCAAATATCAAAGCGGCGATGCGCACCTGTGGGATGTGTGGCACGGGCGCGTTCCTTTCTCCACGTATGAAACGCACAATTCGCGCTTCGTGACCGAATACGGCTTCCAGTCGTTCCCCGAAATGAGGACGATCGAAACCTTCACACGGCCCGAAGACCGCGCCAGCATCTTTACTCCCGTGATGCTCGCGCACCAGAAGAACAACGAAGGCAATGCGATCATCCACGACTATCTTCTCAAGGACTATCCCGAGCCGAAGGACTTCGCGAGTTTTCTTTACGTCAGTCAGGTGCTGCAGGCCGAGGGAATCAAAATCGGCGCGGAGTATTTCCGCCGCAGCCGCCCCGAAACCATGGGCTCCATCTTCTGGCAGTTGAACGATTGCTGGCCCGTCGCGTCGTGGTCCAGCATCGACTACTACGGCCGCTGGAAGGCTCTGCAGTACTACGCACGGCGCTTCTACGCTCCCATTCTTGTGTCGCCGCACGTCGAAGGCGGCTCAGTCAAGGTCTATATCGTCTCCGACAAGACCGCGGCCCAGCCGGCGACACTTCGGGTACGCCTCATGGACTTTGACGGCAAGGTTCTCCTCGAGAGCAACCAGAATGTCAGCATCGATCAGCTTGCCAGCAAGGTCTACCTCGATTGGCCTCTCGCTAGGCTTGCGCAGTCCGGCGCAGCGGACACTTCGCGTGTCTTCGTAGTCGCCGACCTCACTTCAGGAAATACGCATGTCTCGCGCAACCTCACGTACCTCGCGCCCACAAAGGAAGTCCATCTGAAGCCTGCGCAGCTTACGGTCGAAACCACCGGTGCGAATGGGAAGTACACAATCCGCATTACCTCACCGGTGCTCGCACGCGACGTCTATATCTCTCTTGATTCGCTTGACGCAAAGTTCTCCGATAATTACTTCGACCTGATGCCCGGCGAAACGCTCGAAATCACCGCGACCAGCGCCGCAACCCTTGACGCGCTCAAGGAGCAGCTTCATGTCATCTCACTGACTGACGCTTTCGCTCCCTCCACGCCTGCGACCGCTTCAGCGCGTTAGTACGCCAAAGTAAAGAGGGCCGAGGCAATTGCCCCGGCCCTCTCCCTTCGGAATCCAAACAAATCAGAACGAGAATACCGCCTGAAAGAAGATGCGTCTCGAAGCAGCGCCCTGCGAAAACATCTGGCCTGCCAGTCCCCGCGACTTTCCGAAATTGCCGCCGGGGCCGAATCCGGTGACATCGCCCGCAGAGTCAAGAATGGGCGAAGGGCTGACGGTCCCTGTCGGCGTACCATAGTTAATATTGTTGAAAAGGTTCAACGCCTGCGCACTGAAGGTCAAGCTGTACTTCCGCCCTGTGCCTCCGCCGAACATGCCGCGCGGCGGCCCACCGCCGCCGCTGAGGCCTCCTGGACCAAGTCCTCCGCCCGGACCGCCTCCACGCCCGCCTCCTGGAGGACCTCCAGGGCCGCCCGGTCCTCCGCCTTGCTGTGCACCTGACGATTCAACCTTCGGACCAATCCCAAATGCGCGGCTTACGCGCAAATTCACAGCCACAGACGCGGGGCTATTTCCTAAGTTCATTCCTAGCAATTTCTCTCCGGGCCCAGGTGTTACATCCAGGCATCCGAAAGAAGTCGTGACAAACTCCTCCGAACCGGAGCTGCACTCCGACGAGTCGGCGATCCCTGGCCGGTCGTTGATAAAGTTGTCGCCGGTGAGATCGTCGCTGGTTACGATGTTGTACGGCCTGCCTGAACGCGCCACGATAAAGGGATTGAAACGAAGGCTCCAAGGGGCGGTATAGTTCCCCATCAAAAACACCATGTGGCGGGAGACAAAATTCGCGCGCCCGTAGTCCTGGCTCAGGTTGTAGGAGTTTGAAACCTCTCCGCCCGCCCCATCTGTATTCGCGAAGGACAAATTGTAAAAGCCGAACAGGCCGAATTTCGGTGAAAGACGCGCGTTCACATTCACGATCATCTGGTTCTGCTTGTACACGGCCTCGGAGTAGTACTGATTCACAATGCCCAGCGATGGATCGGGCCTCGGTCCAGTGGTGCTGTTGTAAAAGAATGTTCCGGGCAATGGCTCATAGGCATTCGAGTTGCGCGTCACCACCTGGTGCACGCCGAACGAGCGCAGATATGTCACGGTGGCGGTTGTCGTCTTGGTCACTTGCCGCTCAATGCTGCCGCCTAGTTGATGTGTATAGGGCGCATGAAAATTTGGCGCAATGTCCACAATCGTGCTGTCTGCGGCAGGTTTGTAGGGCGCGGGCGGCAGGCAGCCTGAGAAATCGATGCTGGTCAGGCTCGTCGCGTCTAAGCAACTGGGTGAAGTGGCCGTCACTTGCACCTGGCCGGCATTGAGACTCTGCTGCGTCGCGGCGAGCACGTTTGCAATTTGCACTCGGTCGTAGAAAATCCCATAGCCCGCGCGCAGCACCGTCTTCGCGGGCTTGTTTCCCTTTGCGTCCAGAGCATAAGCCATCGCTACGCGCGGCGCCCAGTCATTGTGATCGGCAATGTGGTTCTGAGCCTCCCACCGAATCCCGCCTGAAAGCGTAAGACGCGGATTCACCTTCCAGTCGTCTTGCACAAAAAGCGCACCGTCGAAGACGTTTGCCACATACTTGGTTTGGCCCGCTGAGACGCTGAAGTTCACAAGGTCGTTGCCTACCGAATTCAAATTCTGACCAGCGGCCAGCTTGTTCAGCGCATCCACGTAGCCATTTTGCGAAAAGGTCAAAGTCCCGTTGCGATCCGACGTAGATGTGTTGGCGTCGCGATTGTCGCGCAGCCACACCCCGAACTTGATCGCCTGCTTGCCGACGCTCATCGTAGTAAAGTTCTGCAACTCGATGTGGTCCTGGTGATCGTTCGACAGCTGGGTCGATGCGCCGCCGCCGGTAAAGTTGCCGCTCACCTTGAGCGTCGGCAACGAGCTCACCGGAGTATCTGTCTCCAGCGCCCGCCGGTATTCCAGGTGCGTCTCGTTCACGATATGGTCGTTGATGATCTGTGCGTCACTCAGCTGAAACGTGTGTTCGGTTGAATGGGTCGAGATCGATTGCGAAGGCAATTGCGTGTTGCTGATGTCTCCGGATTCCGCGTCGTAATAAAACTGGTAGCGCAGCGTCAGCGTGTTCTTTTCGCCTAGCTGTAAGTCGATACGCGGCGAAACGTTGATGTGATTGTGCGGATTTGGCTCCGAGCCGGAGCAGATTCCCGCCGAGTACACGCCGTATCCAAAGTCGCAGTTTGGTGCAAAGGCCGGTTGAAAATCGTAAACCTGCTCGTCGTGGTTGTCCCGCTGCTCCACGCTTAGGAAGAAAGACGCCTTCTTGTTCAACGCGCCGCTCACCGTGGCATTGTATTGAATGCGATTGTAGGGCGGAATGCTCCGCACAAAAGGATCCCCGGTGTTGAATGCGCTGTCGTTGCCCATCACGAACACTTGTCCATGCAGTTTGTCCGTGCCCGGCTTGGTGAGAATCTCGATACGGCCATAACCCAGCCGATCGAACTCCGCTGAAAACGGGTTCTGATTAATACGGATTTCGCGGATCGCCGACTTCGGCGGCAGCTGCCCACCGGTAAAGCCATCGATATAAATCTGCCCGCCATTCGGCCCCGCAGAAGGGCCTGCCAATGCCTGCAATTCGTTCGATAACTCATCGGGATCGTCGGAAAGGGCATCGAGATCCTTCCCTTTGATAACGACAGAATTGGCGTTGCCGCCTGCTTCAGTGTTCACCGATGGGGACTCGTCGGTCACAACAACATTCTGCTGTTCTGTCTGAACCGCCATTGCCACATCCACGCGCTTCACCTGGCCGGCGGTCACCTGAATGATCTGTGATTGAAACGGAGCAAATCCCGCAGACGAAACCTGGACAAAATAGCCGCCCGGAGCGAGTCCACGCACCTCGTAGGCGCCGCTCGCGTCGCCCCTCACCGCCTTCACAGGAACGCCGTCTTTGTTGGCAATCGTCACCTGTGCGCCCGGAATCAATGCTCCCGTTTGATCCGCCACATGTCCGTGCAATGTTACTGTCGCGGGTGTCTGCACTATCGTCGGTGTCTGAGTTGTGGACGCAGGCGGTGCTGCAGTTTGTCCGCTCGCAGCAAGCACTGAAGCCAGCGCGATAATCCATCCCATTAAAAGGCAAAAAAAGTTATGAGATCGCAAATACACCTCTCCCCCAAAAGTCTTCAATCAATTTCCGTATGTCTCTACTGAGCTTCTGATTCGCCCCCGCCCCCCGATCCCATGCTCCAGTTCGAGAGCAGATTGCGGCTTGCCTCCGGCGCCTCAAGCAACGGCTCCACGCCGGTCAGCAAAGCGATGGCTGTGACGTCAGAGCTTCCGGCAGTCGAAACCACCATCACCGCATCGCCCTTTTTCAGATCAGCGAAATGAATCACAGGCGTGCGATTCAGGATCTGCTGCATGTCACCGCCTCTGCCTTGCCCAGCCCCTTGTCCACCCATCTGTCCGTTGCCGCCGCCCCAGCTACGCTGCTGTCCAACGCCCGCGCCAGAACCTGGAGCCGTGCCTGGAGCCGAAACTGGCCCCGCGCCGCCACTGGCAGATGCTGTGCCCTTCAACCGTGCAGCCAAACCTCTCGCCATCATCTCCGGCATTGTGTGCATCTGCGCATCGGGCGTGATGTGAATCGTGACCTGTTTCTTGGTTAACAGGTCTTTCACAGAGACTGTGGAGTTTGCTACGTCTAGCGACGCAATGGTGCCAGAGATATTGCGGAAACTGCCCGACACCACTTCTGTCGCATCGATCTCGGTGCCATCCGCATTCTTTGTCCCACGTGCGCGCAGTTGGTCACCAGCCTGGATCGCATCGATCGGTCCAGGTTGCGCCAGATCGAAGCGAACCGACGCCGGTGCATACCGCTTCAACACGCTCGAGGTGCTCACGTGCACCTTGACGATCTTCATCGTCGCGCCGGAGCCGGTGGTCACTACAATGACGCCAGCCACTGGATCAACGCTCTTCACCAAACCACCCACACCGCTACGCGCCCAGTCCTCGCGCTCCTGCTGCTGTTTCTTCGCAACATCGGCCTGCTTGATGGTCACAATCTGCGCGGCCTGCGGGGTATCGCCCGTCGCGTTCAAATCGAGCCGCACCAGCACGCGATCTCCGGTCTCGAGATCGGTCAGTTGAATCGTCTCGGCCGCACTTAAATCCTTCTGTCCCGGTTCCACACGCTTCAAGACTGCAGTCGATGGAACCTGCACCTGCCGCACATCGCCGTTGTCCGGCTTCACGGTTAGGGTGTCGCCGTTGATCGCCGTGATCGTGCCCACGAACCGTGCTGGCGCGGTCTGGGAATGAAGATGTGCTATCGCCAATGCCAGGATGAAAGCGCTTGCCCACCGCGTCTTTCGTGCGTAGCTTCTAAATATCGTCTTGCTCTTCATACATCTCATCTCCCGCGACCGCAAATAAAGGCGGCCGGGAATGTCCTTTCGTCTTGGTAGACGAGTCAGCGCGCCAAAAGGTTGAACTGCTTGGTGGTAACCGTCATTGCCCTTGCATTCGTAACCGTTCCAGCCTGTTTCTTTGAGGAAAGAGTCGATTACGCTGGGGGAACAGGCCTGTTTGCCGCGCGTCAGTGGGCCAAGTCGGCCGTCTCCAGAAACGTGTAGCTACCCGAAGGTGTCGGCGTCACCTGCGTCAGCCGGCGATTGTGAACCACCACCGTATCCTTGTACCAGAGATTCACGGCGGGCAGATCGCGGGCCAGAATCTGCTGCGCTTCCACATAGTCGGCGCGCCGGCGATAATTGTCGCTGTTGGCGGAAGCATCATCCAGGAGCGCGTCGAGTCGCGCATTTGAGTAGTGCCCGCGGTTGGCGCCCTTGGGTGAAAAGCGGGCCGTCGAAAACGCGTAGCCGAAGATATCCGGCTGTTCGTTGCCGCCGATCCATCGCATGGAATACATCTGAAATGCGCCGCGAGTGACGTCTGAATAAAACGTGGCGAACTCATAGCTGCGCTGGTCGAGAACGATGCCAACCTTGGCCAACTGCTGTTGCAACACAGCGGCAAGCAGGCGTGTATCTTCATCTGTGCTTGTCTTCATCGTCAGGTGAAAACGAACTCCATTGCTTGCACGCGGCAGGGCGGCCTGATCCAGCATTTGCTCTGCCCGGGCTGGGTCGTAGTCATATCGCTCCACGGCGTCCGTCCACGCCCAATGATTGGCGGGAAGCAGGCTTAGCGCGGGCCGCGCATGACCGAGCAGCAACGTGGCTATAATGAGCTTCCGATCGATGGCGCAGGCAACGGCCTTCCGCACCAGGGCTTGCTTCAGAAGCGGATCGCGAATGTTGAATGCCAGATACTGGATCTGCGTCCCTGGACCATCGGCAATCTCCAGATCGGGGCGTCGCGCCAAAACCGGCAGCGCATCCATGGGCAGGGAATTGACTGCCAGATCGGCCGATCCCTTCTCCAATTCAAGCGCCTGGGTGATTGCATCTGGCACCACAGCAAAACGAACACGGTCGATCTTCGGTGACGCGGACCAGCTGAAGGGATTCCGCTCGACCACCACGTCCTGGTCAATCTGCTGGCTCACAAAGCGGAAAGGTCCAGTGCCCACAGGATGCCGCCAAAAATCGCGCCCGCTGCCTCCGGGCACGATCCCGATCGCTCCCGTCGCCAGGTTGCGGAGCAGAAAATTGTCCGCGTGTTTCAGGTGGAACACGACTGTCCGATCGTCGGTCGCTTCCACCTTGGACACGCTGGCGTAGGTGGCGGCCTTTGGGGAGATGACCGTTCCATTGCGCATCGAATCGACGGACCAGACCACATCGAGAGCGGTCATCTTTCGTCCATCATGGAAGCGCACGCCGTCGCGCAAATGAAAGACCCAAGTTAGTTGATCCGGTTGTTCCCATCGTTCCGCCAGCGCCGGCGTGAATCGAAAACTGGCATCGTGCTCCACGAGTCCATCAAATAGCAACTCGTCAATGTGCTCCGATTGCCCATCCGTTCCTACACGTGGGTCAAGATTGGCCGGGCTACTCTCAATCAGGAAGACCACAGTGTGTGGATCGCGCTGCGATGAACGGCATCCTACAAAGAGGATTAGCAACGTCAACCGAAGGATATGGGTGCCCCAGGCCTCGAATTTGAGACCTGGGAGACTACGAAAGCCCACCCTAGGCAAACGTCACCTGCCCGAGAATCACGGGCCGCCTTGCTCCCGTCGCCGCAGGAATGTTGCCAGGCAAACGATGCCACGTCATCCAAGCCAGAAGCGCGAAGGCTGCCGCTTCCTTTGCCTCTGCCGGCATGCCGAACGTCTCAATCTGGGTGACGCGACAACCCATCGGTTGGAGCCGACGCGTCAGCATTGCCATCAGTGTGGCATTGCGTGCTCCACCGCCGGAGACGATGTAATCGACTGGAGCGCCCTTCAACTTTGCGCGAACAAACTGCGCGTAGCTTTCGGCAATGCTCTCCGCTGTGAGCGCCGTTGCCGTGGCCAGCGCATCTTCTGGATTGCGGCTGTGGCGACTGCACTCTTTCAAAAAACGCGCCGAGTATTCCCGCCCATATTGCTCGCGGCCCGCAGCGCGCGGCGGCTTCCGATTGAAATATGCGTCCTTCAACATTCGTTCGAGCACCTGCGTCAACACGGCGCCTCGCGCAGCCAGTGCACCACTGCGATCGAATGCCTTGCCGAAAAGCTCCTGCGCGAGCGCATCGATCACCATGTTGCCGGGACCCGTGTCGAAAGCCACGATCTGTTCGGGCGCCGCACCTCCCGGGATTATCGTGATATTAGCGATGCCTCCGATATTGAGCGCGATGCGGGTGTGCGTGGGGTGGCGAAAGAGCAGGTAATCGACATAGGGCACCAGCGGCGCCCCTTGGCCCCCGGCTGCGATGTCGCGCGCGCGAAAGTTGGAGACCACCGGCACGCCCGTCCTCTGGGCCAAAACGGCTGGCTCGCCGATCTGCAGGGTGTGCACGCCCCCCTCGTGATACACCGTCTGGCCGTGACAGCCAATCAATTCGACCGGCCCATACCGCTTGACCGCGCGCACGACCGCCCGAGCGTACAACTCGCCAAGCTGAAAGTTCAGCGCGGACAGGGTCTTCGTGGCGCAAGCACTCGTGC
>PLKY01000422.1 GCA_003140785.1 Acidobacteriaceae bacterium
CATTTACTGGATGCGGCGGACGCTGGATTTGGCGCGGCGCGGCATTGGCGTGAGTTCGCCTAACCCTGCGGTGGGCTGCGTGATTCTGGATCGCGCGGGTCAGGTGGTGGGCGAGGGCTGGCATGAGTATGACTTACTCGATCATGCCGAAGTTGTCGCGCTGCAGGAGGCGAAGCAGCATGCGCTCACGCGTCAGGGAGAGGATCGGCTGAAGGGCGGCACGGCCTACATCACACTGGAACCTTGTAATCACACGGGACGCACGGGGCCCTGTACACAGGCGCTGATTGCCGCGGGGCTGGGACGCGTGGTGGCGGCAACGATCGATCCGAATCCGAATGTGGCGGGCCATGGGCTTGAGGCGCTGCGCGCGGCGGGGCTCGACGCTGTCGTGGGTGTGTGCGAGGCTGAGGCGCGGCGGCTGAACGAAGGCTTTGCGCGATGGAGCCAGCACAAGCGGCCGCTGGTGTTGATGAAGGTGGCGATGACGTTGGATGGGCGCATTGCGCCCCCGGCGGGACAGCAAGCTCCGCATCAGCCGTATTGGATTACGAGCGAGGCAAGCCGCGCCGCTGTGCAGCCGTTGCGGTGGCAGGCCGACGCGGCGCTGACGGGGGTGGATACTGTTCTTGCGGACGATCCGCTGTTGACGGACCGAAGCGGATTGCGGCGAAGACGGCCTCTGCTGCGGGTGGTGCTGGATTCGGCGCTGCGGATGCCGCTTGATTCGAAGATGGTGAAGAGCACGCAAAATGATCTGGTGATTTTTACAGTGTCGAAGGACGAGGCTCGGATTCAGGAGCTGCGAACGCGTGGTGTGCGCGTCGAAGTATTGCCGGCGGAGGCTGGGCGTGTGCCGCTGGGCAAGCTGCTGGACAAGCTGGGCGAGGAAGGGATTTTGACCGTGATCACGGAGACGGGAACGCGACTGAACACCGCGCTGCTAACGGGGGGCCTCGTGGATCGCGTGCATTTGTTTGTGTCGCCGCAGATCATGGGATCGGATGCCGCGCCGGCGTTCAAGGGCATGCCACAGGCGATTCGCATGGCGGAGGTCGAGGTGGTGCGGTACGAAAATGATTTGGAGCTTTGCTCGCTACTCAAAGATCCGTGGGAAAAGACAGGGAATAGGGATTAGGAAACAGGGAATAGAAAACGCGCTGCACCGTCGACCTCGGTGTTACGGCTTCTTGCTTGGTTCCGAAAAATTCGGCTGTTCGGGGATGGCGGCGCCGTCAGTGCGCGGGTCGGATGCGCCGAAGTTGATGCCGGTGCTGCTGTTGTGGAGAACAACCTGGCCGCGGCCCATCGCGGATGTGTAGGCGCCGTGGACTTCGAGGACGTGGCCCATCTTTGTGAGCGCGTCGATGGTCTCCGGCGTAACGCGCGACTCAATGACAATCTTGCAGGCGAGTTGCTGGCGATCTGTAAAGCGCGGCTCTTCCATGGCGGCTTGAATGTTCATGTGGTAGTCGACCAGGTTGGAGACGAACTGCGCGTGGGCGAGTGGCTGATTAAGGCCGCCCATGATGCCGAAGCCGATGTGCTCGTCGCCCTTTTGCATGAAGGCAGGAATGATGGTGTGGAAGGGGCGCTTGCGGCCGGCGAGCGCGTTGGGAGACTGCGAGTCGAGCGAGAAGAGGCCACCGCGATTCTGCAAAGCGAAGCCCATCCCCTGCACGGTAACGTTCGAACCGAAATTGTTGTAGTTGCTCTGAATGATGGAGAGGATATTGCCCTCCCTGTCGACAACTGAAAAGTAGGTGGTGTCGCTCGAGCCGAGGGCGCCCGGAGCGACAGTGCAGTTCGCGTGCGCGGGATCGATGAGGGCTGCGCGTTTGGCTGCGTAATCCTTGGAGAGAAGCTCGTGAACTGGAATTTTGGCGAAGCGCGGATCGCCTACGTAGTTCTTGACGTCGGCGTAGGCAAGCTTCATGGCTTCGATGCGGGTGTGGAGTTCGGCGGGGCTGTGCGCGCCGGCGGGAGCGGGCGGAAACTGCTCCATGATGTTGAGCATTTCAAGCGCGGCGATGCCGTCACCGTTGGGCGGTAGCTCGTAGACGGTCCAATCGCGATAGGTGGTGGAGATAGGCTCGACCCACTCGGCCGAATACGACGCGAGATCGTCGGCGGTCATGGTGCCGCCGAGATCGGATGAGGTTTTGAGGATGGCCTGCGCGATTTCACCTTTGTAAAGGGCCGCTTCGCCCTGGTAGGCAACGAGGGTGAGCGCGTGGGCGACGTCGGGATTGCGGAAGAGCTCGCCGGTTTCCGGGGCGTTGCCGTGGGGCAGGAAGACGCGCGCGCTTTCGGGGTTGGTCCTCAGGCCGTCGCTGTCCCCGGCCCACCAGGCGTGAATGATTTCGGATACGGGGAAGCCGTGGTCGGCATAGAAGATGCCGGGCTGGAAAAGGTCGCGCCACGGAAGCTTGCCCCAGCGGCCGTGGAGCTTGGTCCAACCGTCGACGACGCCGGGAACAGTGACGGAGTCGATGCCTTCCTGCGGCATTGTTCTAATGCCTTTGGACGAGAGATGGTCAATGGTCATAGATTTGGGCGCCCAGCCACTGGCGTTGAGGCCGTATAGCTTGCCGGTCTTCGATTCCCAATAAATGGCAAAGAGGTCACCGCCCAGACCGTTGGAGTTGGGCTCGGTAACCTGGAGGACGGCGTTGGCGGCAATGGCTGCGTCGATGGCGGAGCCGCCTTGCTCGAGGATGCGCGCGCCGGCCTGCGAGGCGATGACCTCGCTCGTGGCAACGATGCCGTATTGCGTGGCGACGACGGAGCGGCCGTAGGGGCGGTCCTGCGCGCGGAGTGTGAGGGCGGCGGAGGCGAGGACAAGAAGGGCGACTGCGGATTTGACCGGATTCATGGATGAGACAGGTCCTTTCGTCTTGGCGAAATGCCGACAGAGGAGCGCGATCGGAGAAATGATCTTCGAACGGTCGTTGCCACCGGTCTCATTGTCCGGATCGAGCACCTGCTATCCGCTGGGAGGTCGGAATGGACAGCATGGATGCGAGGGCGAGGAAAACGAAGGAGGAGATTGATAGCCATTCCCGCACGCGGAAGTTATGGACCGAAACATTGCGCATTTGTTCTACAAGTCCGATATCGGCGAGATGCGCGGGATCGAGCGCCTGGACAGCGTGATTGATGGCAAGCTGATGCGTGACCGTGTATGCGATTTCGGAGGCGTTGAGCGCAAAGCATATGAGAAGCACCGAAAAGATCCAGGTCTTCCAGCGCTTGGCAAAGGAAATGAGCGCTAAGAGGTAGAGCAGCATCATTACGATGCTGAAAGTCGGCATGCGAAGGACCATGAAATGGTCCAAGTTCTGCCAGGTGGCGACGTAGGTTTCGAGCGGCATTCGCTGGATGGCTGGTATGACGCCGATGAGCATGATGAAGAGCATGCCCGCATGAAGTCCCAGCAGGATGAGGAGCAGCGCCAGCGCGAGCTTCTGCAGTTGGGCCATGATTAACCTCGTGGTGCGAGTGTACCTTGAATTTCGGTCCGCACAAGGTCGTAGTAGATTGGCTGGATGCGTGCGCTTCTTGCAATTGTTGCGGCCGTGTTGCTGGTTGACAGCGCCAGTGCACAGACGACGATCAACTTTCCGACTGAGGATGGTGGCGTGGTGTATGCCGATGTGTACGGGACCGGCGAGCGGGCTGTGGTGCTGGCGCATGGAGGGCGGTTCAACAAGGAGAGCTGGGCGAAGCAGGCTCCGGTGCTTGTGCATACGGGGTTTGAGGTGATGGCGATCGATTTTCGCGGGCGGGGGAAGTCGCACGGGCCCGGGGGCATGGAAGCGAGCGACGCGCAACTGGAGATGGACGTGATGGCTGCGGTGCGGTATCTGCATGCGCACGGCGCGAAGAGTGTTTCGATTGTGGGCGGGAGTATGGGTGGTGCGGCGGCGGGCGATGCATCGATTGTCTCGAAGCCGGGCGAGATCGATCAGATCGTGATGCTGGGAGCCGCGCCGAATCTGCCGGCGGAGAAGCTGAAATCGCCGGCGCTGTTTATTGTGGCGCGTGACGATACGAGTGGGGATGGGCCGCGATTGCCGCGGATTCAGGCGCAGTATGAGAAGGCTCCGGAGCCGAAGAAGCTGGTGGTGCTGGAAGGCTCGGCGCACGCGCAGTATTTATTCGACACGGATCAGGGGGAGCGTGTAATGGATGAGATTATGCGATGGCTGAAAGCGAAGTAAGCGGTTGTACTCGCCGCTGCACAATCCGTGACTCAAGACGTGCAAAGGTTGGCGGAGATTTTGGCCTCGGGATCAGGAGCTGTGAGAGAATCATCGGCAATTCGTCCCTTCCTCCCAAAATCGTTTCAAGGAGACCCTGATGCCGGATGCCACAACCGCAAATTCCTTCACTCTGGAAGTTGAGCACAAAGGCAGTAAGGCGCTCGTGCAATGCCACGGGCGGCTGGTTGCGGGAGCGGCCAAGCCTCTCTTTGACGGCGTGAAGCCTCTGATTCCCGAATGCAAGTTGATCGTGCTCGACCTGGCGGATGTGAAATCCATGGACAGCATGGGGCTGGGCGCGCTGGTGCGCCTCTACGTTTCGGCCAGCGGCAGCGGATGCCGGCTGGAGCTGATCCACCTGGGAAAGCAGGTTCGCGAATTGCTGGGACTCACCCACCTTCTTTCTGTGCTCACGGACATGTGCGAGCAAGGCATCACGAAGCGGTTCTGACTGCTGGGGACGCGAACGGCGTTGGTGGTCAATGGTCAGGGCCAGTCGACGGAATAGACCGCGAAGATGCGATAGGGACCGGCTTCGCACTTCACGAATTTTCCGTTGTTGAGGCTAGATTCGGCCTTATCGAAAGATTCGAGCAAGCAATGTGCGTTTGTTTGGATGTTTTCTGCGAGGCCATTGCATGAAAGAGGGGAACATTCGGGGTGGTTATGAGCTTGAAATGTAACAACGTCGAATCCTTCAAGGTGCTTCAATTTCGGAGGATCGACGTTTGTCGGAATTGATGGCTCTGAAGAGTATGGATTCCAGGTCTCGCCGTCAAACTCCAATTCATGGGCCTCGTAGTAGAAGAGCTTTGTTCCTTCAAGTGAGATTGATTTCTCGCGGGCAACCTTTTCAATCGCGCCGGGCGAATCGAAAAGCCAATAGCCGTTATGTTCCCAGTAATCGATGTAATCCGCAAAATCCTCATTCACGCAACTACTAACCGAATAGACATCTATGACCTGTTGGGCTTTCAGCCAATCCGGCGTCTGATCGATCCGTTTCGCCATGTAGCCGACTGGAATCATCGCAGCCACAGTCTACCGCCAAGGTATCCGTGCCTGTTCGCCGTTCACCTAAAATGGAACCATGTTTACGGGGATTGTGGAGCAGACGGGGACGCTGGTGAGCCTAACTGATCGCGGCCCAACAAGCGGATCTGGAGTCCGGCGGCTGACGGTGGAGGCTCCGGGCGTTGCGGAGCGGCTGCGCGAGGGCGATTCTCTGGCCGTGAGCGGCGTGTGTTTGACGGCGCTGGAGCCGGACCCGAAGTACTTTCATGCGGACCTGGCGCAG
>PLKY01000151.1:0-18146 GCA_003140785.1 Acidobacteriaceae bacterium
GAACGTCGTCCCGCTCGATGGTCCGCTCCCAGCGCATTTGCTTGGCAATCCGTGGGCGCAGGAGTGGGGCAACATTTATGACATCGTCGCGCCCACGGATCCAAAGCTTTCGCAGTTCAAGCCACTCGATCTTGAGGCAGCATTAAAGCAGCAGATCGCTGCAAAGGATCCCGCGGCTGCCCCGGCATTCGTCGCAAGCTCCGATCTGAGTTCAGACACAGGTCACGCTGCGCAGCTTGTCGCAGCCAGGGATATGGTCCATTACGGCGAAAACTTCTTCACTTCGCTCGGATTCGCTTCACTTCCGAAGACTTTTTGGGAGCGTTCCCAGTTCATCCATCCGCGCGATCGCGAGGTCGTTTGCCACGCGTCCGCCTGGGATGTGGATTCCGCCGACGATTTGCGCGTGAAGATGTGCATCGAGGTAAGTGCCGACTATTTCACCACTGTGCATCATGAGCTAGGACACAACTTCTACCAACGCGCTTACAACAAGCAGCCATTCCTGTTTCGCAATGGCGCCAATGATGGGTTTCACGAAGCGATCGGCGATTCGATTGCGCTTTCAATTACGCCGGCCTATTTGAAGACTCTGGGGCTCGCCACTACCGAGCCACCGGCTGAGGCCGATATTCCGCTGCAATTGAGAACAGCTCTCGACAAGGTGGCATTCTTACCTTTCGCGCTCGCTCTCGATAAGTGGCGTTGGGAGGTGTTCTCAGGTCAGGTCAAACCTGCCGACTACAACAAGGCCTGGTGGGCTTTGCGCGAGCAGTATCAGGGCGTCGCGCCACCGGTCGAACGAAGCGAGGCAGACTTCGATCCTGGCGCCAAGAACCACATTCCAACCAATGTCCCCTACGCACGCTACTTCCTGGCCCGCATTTATCAGTTCCAGTTCTTCAAGGCCATGTGCGATGCCAGCGGATACAAAGGCCCGCTCAACCGCTGCAGTTTTTATGGCTCCAAAGAAGCTGGCAAAAAGCTCAACACGATGCTCGAGGCTGGCCAGTCTCAGCCATGGCAACAGACGCTGAAAGAAATGACCGGCACCGACCAATTGGATGCCCAAGCTATGCTCGATTACTTTGCGCCGCTCTATGTCTGGTTGAAAGAGCAGAACAAATCGAATCAGCAATGAGAGCGATTCATCTTCTGACCTGTGCCTTGGTGGCCATTTCCGCCACATCCGCCGCTGCTCAAGACAGCGGAAACGCACGAGCGGGGGAACTGGTCCGTGCTCTCCATCTCACTGTCCTGCCAAAGGAGTCCGGATATCTAGGCTTGATAGGTCAATCCGCTCAAACAGTCAGTATTGATGGGCGCACGCTAGCCGTTCAGAGCCAGGTGTATTACATGCTTACGCGCGATCGCCCGGTCAACTATCTTCACTGGCTTGCATCGGACGACACGCACATACTCATCGAAGGTGGTCCAGTCGACTACTTCATCTTTCATCCAGATGGGCATGTGGAGAAGGTCGTTTTGGGGCGCGACGTGTCTGCGGGGGAACGCCCAGTCGTAGCAGTCCCAGGTGGATGTTGGAAAGCTCTACGACTACACGACGGCGTTAGCTACGCGCTGATGGCCAATGCTCTTTCGCCGGAGTTTACGCCGGACCGCGTGAAAATCGGGGAAGGTCCGGCCTGGGTCGCGCGATTCGCCGGAAAAGCTGCGTGGGCAAACCCAGCTACTCTGCGAGCACTTATCGGGCCCAATTGGGTCCCAGCGCAATAGCAACCAAGGCTGCCTAGCGTTCGAAGAATTCTCCTAAGCCGGCCAAGCGACACGATTCGCGCGCGCCGGCGAAGTGAATCCCATGTCAGTTGAAATGCCTCGTACGCATTGCACGAGGAAATTCGCAATGGATGGTAGCTTCTGCGCCGTAACCCGGAACGACGGACCGGAAACACTTACCGCCCCGACAGGCAAACGCTGCGCATCCAGCAGAGGGACTGCGATGCAGCGCAATCCTTCTTCGAATTCCTCATCGTCCACAGCGTAGCCGCGTCGCCGTGTCTTCTCTATCTCCGTTCGCAACGCCTCCGCGGAAGCGATGGTCCGCTGCGTGAAGCGTTCAAACTTCGTACGTCGCAGAATGTCGTTGACCCGCTCCTCCGGCAAAAACGCCAGAATTGCTTTCCCCACCGAGGTGCAATGCACGGGATTACTGGACCCAATCCGCGTAATCATCCGCACCGAGCGTGCAGGCTCGATCTTGTCGATGTAAATGACGCGCGCCTGCTCCAGAACACACAAATGCGCCGTCTCTTCCGTCTCCGACACAAGGCGCTTGAGGTGTGGCTGGGCTCGCTCGCGCAGGTCGTATTGTTCGATGGCGCGGTTTCCAAAATCAAANNTGAAGCTGCAAAGATGAGGCTACTTGCGCCAAACCCAGCGGGGTTTCGCTTTCGCCAAGCAAATCCAGAACGGCGAATGCCCGGTCCAGGGCTTGAACTCTGTAGGTCCCTTGCGGAGTTGCGTCTCGCATAATGGTCCTTCGTTTCACGTTTTGGCTACATACTCAGTTTCTCAAGATATGAGATTCGCGTCAAATTGGAGTGCATCGAGCTACTAAAGAGGTGAGGACGAGTCGCTAGGCCGGCACCACATCGCCTTCGCCCGGTGCAAGAAACAGGTTTGCCTCAAGCCCGTGCTGCCGCGTATAGAGGTCGTAATAGCGCCCCCCGAGCGCAAACAGCTCGGCATGATTGCCCCGCTCCACGATGAGTCCTCCCTCGACCACAAGAATCTGGTCGGCGCGCCGAATCGTGGACAGCCTGTGCGCGATCACAAATGTTGTGCGCCCCTGCATCAGTTGGTTCAGGCCTGCCTGAATCATCGCTTCCGATTCGGAGTCGAGCGAGCTCGTCGCTTCGTCGAGTATCAGAATTCTTGGCTCCGCAAGCAAAGCACGTGCAATGGACAAGCGCTGGCGCTGGCCACCGGACAGCTTCACGCCGCGCTCACCTACAATCGTGTCGTAGGCATCGGGGAAACGCTCGGCGAACTCATCTACGCGCGCCGTCCGGCAGGCGAACAAAAACTGCTCTTCCGTCGCGTCCGGCCGCGAAAACATCACGTTCTCCCGAATGGTGCCATCGAAAAGAAACGAATCCTGCAGCACCACACCCAATTGCGAGCGAAACGTGTGCAGGTCCACCTGCGCAAGGTCCACATCGTCCACTACCACTCGACCCTTCGAAGGGGTGTGAAAGGCGCAAAGCAAGCTAATGATGGTGGATTTTCCTGAACCGGACGAGCCGACCAGGGCCGTCACTGTTCCCGGTTCGGCCAGGAAACTGATGCCGTGCAGCACGGGCTTCTCAGGCTCATACGCAAACTCAACTTCCTCAAATCGCACCGCGCCCTGAATCGGCGGCATCTTCACCGTTCTGCCAGGAACCTGGTTCTCTTCCATCTCCGACATGATCTCGCCGGTGCGATCGAGCCCTGCGAATGCTTCGGTCAGTTGCGTGCCGATGTTCACAACCTGAAAAATCGGCGCAATCATGAGGGCGAGAAAAATGTTGTATTGAAAGTAGTCGCCAACCGACCACGCGTTTCTGAGCACGAGGTGGCCACCCAGCCACATGACCAGCGCAGACACCAGGCCGAGAACTGTAGTCGCGGCCGAAGACATGACGCTGGTCATGGTCAGCGACTTCATGACGTTGGCCAGCAACCGGTCCACACCCGCCGAGAAAACCGTGTGTTCGCGCTCTTCCGCGTGGTAGCCCTTGATGACGCGCACCCCACCCAACGACTCAGTCAACCGGCCCGTAACCTCCGCGTTGATCTTGCCCCGTTCGCGGAAGATCGGGCGAATGATTTTGAAGGCATATTGCAAGACGAAAACGAATGCGCCTACCACCGCGAAAACGGAGAGCGTAACAGTGGCGCTGCGATGCAGCAGAAAGAAGAAAACCATCGCCGCGGTGAGCAGCCCGCCGACAAATTCCACCAGCCCGGTGCCAACCAGATTACGCACGCCCTCTACGTCGGTCATGATGCGCGACACCAGCGTACCAGTGCGGTTTTCATCGTAATAGGAGACGGAGAGCAGGCCTACGTGTCTTTGCACCTGCCTGCGCATCTCGGCGATCAGCCGCTGGCCGGCCTTGGAGAGCAGTTGAGTCAGCGAGAAAGAAGTGATGGCCTGCACCACCGTGGCCGAAAGCACGAGCACAATGATCCTGGGCAGCAGCTCAGGGTGCGGGTGAAGGGGATCGAACACTGAGTCCAGCAGCGGCTTCGATTCAATGGGCAACACCAGGCCGGCAAGCCGGTTCACGGCCATCAGGCAAAGCCCGGCGATGAGCAGACCCTTACGCGGCAAAACCAGCGTCCGAATCTGCGGCCAAAGCTTCTTGACGTCGATTTTTTTCTTCGGTTGCTCAGCCTGCCCGGCGCGCGCACTACGCCCATGCGGCGTGCGCTCCGCGCGCATGCCCATGCCCATCCCGCCGCCGCGCATGGTACCCATTCGCTAGACCTTCCTCGCGCGCCTTGCAGCAATGAACGAGCGCACACAAAGCATCACGTAGATGAGTAGTAAACAGGCCATAATGATTTTGGAACCAAGCGCAATCCCGTTGACGGGTGCGGGCTGGGAGCCTGACATTACAGCGTTCAGATTAATGGTCGATACAAGCGAGCGCACGATCTCCACGGCTGCTCCCACAAACCCGAGCAAACCGATCGTCACATTGATATGCATGAAAAGCTTACGTCGCGACTCGTTGGGGCTGATTGCGAGAAATCCAAAAATACCCAGCGCCACCCCAAACCAGGTCGGGATCAGGGCAGTCGGGTGTTGGCTGCCAGTGCCCAGATACCCAGCCAGACCCAAAGCGACCAAAAGAGCCGCAAATACCAATGTCACTTTCGCCATTGCAGTTTCATCCTATGTACAGGTTCAGGGTATCAGTTGCTTGGATGAATCCTGGCGGCGCTCGATGCACAATTCCGGCGGATTGCCCGGAATCACATGCCGGCCGCCTGCTTTACATCCGCTATAACCTCTTCCGGAGTCCACTCGTTGCCGGGGTAAAATCGCACCACTTTGCCATCGCGCCCAATCAGCGTGGTCGAAAGCGTGTGCGTGATCGAGTCGTCCGGCCCTGCCGTCATTCCCAGGTCAAAGTATTTTGCCATCTCAATGAGAACTGGTTTCTGCGGCACAGCAAAGTCCCAATGGGCAAACGCGCTCTTCGCATCGCTGCCGATGTACTCGGCGCCATACGCCCTTAGTCTTTCCGGCGTATCGTGCTCAGGATCGAAACTCACACTCAACAAATGCGTCCGCGTGTAGAGTGCTGGATCGACCGCCAGTTTTTTCTCGATCACGGCGAAGTTATGTGTCACGCGTGGGCAAAAATTTGGTAGCGGACAGCGTGTGTAGATAAAGGTGATCAGCAATTCCTTGCCACGAAACTGGTCAAGATGAATTGCTCGTCCATCTTGATTCCGAAATGCGAAATCCGGCACTGCGTCGCCCGGCGCAGGCACATGGTACACAATCGCAGGCTTGTAATCGGGCCTTCCTTGCGCCACTACAACAATATGGTCCAGCAGGACATCGGCATCTGCGTTTTGCGAGACCAGAAGATCGGCCGTGAGCACATCCCCCGGATGCAACTCGCTCACGATGCTCGCGTCCTTCAGCTTGTACGGCATCGTCATTGCATCCATAAAACCGGGGATGGCTTCGTGATCGAGCGTGACTTCACCCGTCCCCGCATTCGTCGAGACCACTTTGCCCCGCAGCTTGTAGATCTTGAACGAAGGGCTCGCCTCTGTTGCTGAGGAATTCTGGTGACCCGCATGGCAACCTGCCAACACAACTACAAGCAGCGAAGAAGCAAGAAATCGGCGATTCACACCCCAGTTTACAACCGCGATTTCCAACGGTCTTGCCGATAGCGCCATTCCGCCTGGACAGCGTATAACGCAAACATGGAGCCTTCGCGCCACGCCGAGATAGATAACTGGATTCGCGGCGGAGGACTTGTCGTCACGGCGAGCGAACGCGCCGCGCGCTCCCTGCAAATGGCCTATCACCGCCGCCGTCGTGTGGAGGGCGCGATGGCCTGGCCGGCGCCCAGCATTCATGCATGGGCAAGTTTCGTCACCGCGGCCTGGGAAAAGTACGCACGCGATGAGCGCATGCTCCTGAATTCCGTGCAGGAACAGGCACTCTGGGCAGAAATTATAGGCCGCGAACAGCACCTTGCTACAACCCTCGAGGCTCCGCGCCAGCGACTCGCCGCCATGGCAATGCGCGCGCAAGAATTGCTGTGTTCTTTCGCGCCGCGCTATTTGAACGAGTCCGCTCGAAGAGCCTGGGATAACGACCCAGGGGCATTCAGCGTCTGGCTCGCAGCTTTCGATCGGGTTTGCCGCGAGTCCGGATTCATTAGCCAGGCAAGNNTGGAACTGATTCCCCTTCTGCAACAAGGCGCCACGCCGCGCGCTCCCTTATTGGTGGTCGGCTTTGACCGCCTCCTTCCGATTCACATGCAGCTCTTCGATGCCTGGGGTTCATGGCAGGAACCTGCGTTCGACGAGCCAGCCAGCGAAATCAATTTCTATACCGCCGCGGATGAGGAGTCGGAAATCGTAGCCTGCGCAAGCTGGTGCATGAGCCGGATCGCAGCCCAACCCGGCGCACGCCTTCTCGTCCTCTTCCAGGACATCGCCAAACGCCGAGGCGAAATCGAGCGCGTTTTCCTGCGCTTCGCCAAACCGGGGGCGCGGCCGCTCTTCGAATTCTCTCTCGGAGTTCCTCTCAGCCATGTTCCAATCGTGCGTGCAGCTCATCTGCTGCTCCGCTGGCTCGACGGTCCGCAATCGGAAACCGAATTGGACTGGCTCTTCTCTATGGGCTTGTTTGGTGCCGGACAAGCAGAGTCGGTCGCTCTCCAGGCCAACATGAGAGCGATCCGTCGCCGAAATCTTGCGCGCCCCAAATGGATGCTGCAAGCTTTAGCCAGCCAGCGCATCGCATGGGAAGGCCGCTCGCACGATTGGCTGCGCGGGATGGTCGAGGCTCAACGCGTATTGAGGGACAAGCAGCAAAGTCCCATTGATTGGGCCGCTCGGGTGCCCGAGATCCTTCGCGCATCGGGCCTTCCGGGCGAACGAGCTTTGTCGAGCGTCGAGTTTCAGGCTTGGCAGCGTTGGGAGCAAGCACTGGATCTCAGCGCCTCGTTGGGATTTGACGGCCGTCTTATCACGTTGCAGGAATTTCTCTCCTCTCTGGCACGCACATTAGACGAGACTTTGTTTGCCCCGGAGTCCAGCGACGCGCCAATCCAGATCACCGGCCCCGCCGAATCCGCAGGGCTCGACGCGGATGCGCTTTGGTTCCTCGGCGCCGACGAAGAAGCGTGGCCCGCATCGGGGTCTGCACACCCATTCTTGCCGGTCCACGTGCAGCGCGAATTCGCCATGCCGCACGCCTCGGCCCGTCACGATTGGGATCTGGCGGAATCCATTACGAAGCGCTTGCTGCAATCGGCGCCCATTGTCAACTTCAGTTACGCATCTCAAAAACCCGATACTGAAACCCGTCCATCTCGCCTCGTCGCGCGCTTTGCCGGATTGCCTCTGCCGCTTCCTTCGCAGTTGATCGCCACGCGCGCCGAAATGAAGCTCACCGTTCCGTTCGCCGATGCGAGCCGAGTTCCCTTTCCGCCTGGTAAGATTCGTGGAGGTTCAGCCGTCCTTACTTCCCAGTCGCAATGCGCGTTCAAAGCCTTCGCAACGGCGCGGCTGGGAGCGCAGAGCTGGGAGCCCGCTGAATTCGGACTCTCCGCTGCGCAGCGTGGTCTGCTGCTTCATGCGGTGCTGCACGACATCTGGGCCGGACCGCCCAACGGATTGCGCTCGCTCGACGACCTTCTCGCGCTCTCAAATTTGAATTCCTTCGTCGAAAACCATGTGCGCAGAGTCCTGCGCGACAAACTACCCGACGGGACTGCAGACCGCATGCCACGCCGCTATCTTGAGCTTGAGGCGACGCGGCTCCGGCGCCTCGTCACTGAATGGCTCGCATACGAGGCCACGCGGATTCCCTTCACCATCGCGGAAACTGAGTCTGCACGGACAGTTCACATCGCCGACCTCGGGTTGGACCTGCGCCTCGATCGCATCGATCGGCTCGGCGATGGATCGATGCTGGTCATCGACTACAAGACCGGTGACGTCTCGCCCAAGGCTTGGGAATTGCCCCGCCCCGACGACGTGCAGTTGCCAGTGTACGCCGGTTTCGCGCTCAACGAGCAGCTTGGCGGCCTGGTCTTTGCAAAGATTCGAGCGGGCGATTTCGAGTTTGCCGGACGCGTGACCGACGCGAATGCAACTCTCTTCAGCAATCTGAAACGCACCGCCGTGCTCGTCAAAAGGCCTCTCACAACCGAACAGCTCTCCGAATGGAAGAGCTACATCGAACACCTCGCGCGCAACTTTGTCTCCGGTCGTGCCGACGTCGACCCGCGCGAATATCCCGGCACCTGCGAGCGATGCGGTCTTCATGCGCTTTGCCGCATTCACGAAAATCGGTCTCAATCTGAATCGGAAGACGAGGAGAGCGTGCCGGCTTATGAGTAAGCCTGCAATCAAGGCCGCGCCTCCCGATCAGACACAGCGCGAACGGGCGCTCAACCCGGCCCGGTCCGTCCTCGTCCAGGCTCCTGCCGGGTCGGGCAAGACGGACCTCCTCACGCGCCGCTTCCTTCGCCTGCTTGGTGAAGTAGACGAGCCAGGCCAAATCGTCGCCATTACATTTACCAAGGCTGCCGCGGCTGAAATGCGCCACCGCATTCTTTCGGAGCTGGAAAAAGCATCAACCACCGTCACAACCGCTGACTCTGTGGACGAGTTCTCCATGGAGGCGCTGGCTCATCGCGCACTCCACCGGTCACGGGCGCTCGGCTGGCAGCTTACCGATCTCCCTGCCAATCTACGCATCTCGACCATTGACTCCTTCTGTCGCGAACTTGCGATCCAGCAACCCCTTCTTTCGGGTTTCGGTGCCGACCTGAGAATTGACGAAAACCCTACCGAGCTTTATCGCTGCGCCGCGCGTAGCACGCTGACGAAAATCAGAGGCCACAACTCCGAATTGAGTGCCGCAATCGAGGATTTGCTGCTTTGGCGCGATAACAGCTGGAACGAACTTGAAAATCTGCTCATTGAAATGTTGGGAAAGCGCGATCGCTGGATGCACGATTTTGTGCTCCAGAGCGAGCCCGATTGGGATGCCCTGCGCGACCGTCTGGAACGACCGTTTGCGAAAGCTGTACGCCAGGCAATCATCGAAATCGACCGGCTCCTAGATCAGGTTCCTGGCGCGCGGGACGAGGCCATCGCACTGGCGCGCTTCGCCTGTGAACAGAGCGGCGGCGCACTCCACCAGGATCTCGCCGAGCTCGCGGAGTTCCCCTGCGGTCCATGTGAAAGCACCGAATCCCTTGAAGAGGCGCGTTGTGCACTTCTTTGTCTTGCGGAACTCGTGCTCACCAAAGACGGAGCATTCCGAATTCAAATCAACAAGAACAACGGCTTTCCATCGGATCGCAAAGCAGAAAAGGCTCGCCTCGCGCGACTGATCGCCGACTTGAAAAACGTAGACGGCCTCGAAGCTGCACTCTGTGAAATTTGCACGCTGCCTCCACCTCGCTACACAGAGGATGACTGGCACATTGTGCGCGCATGTTTCACGCTGCTTCGCCAGGCCGCCGCCGAATTGCGAACTGTATTCGCTGAAGCCGGCACTCTGGACTTCGTTGAAGTGGCACAGATCGCTCAGCGGGTCCTTGCGGGCGAAGACGGTCTACCAAACGACGCTGCGATCACGGTCGCCGACGGTATCCGGCACCTTCTTGTAGATGAATTCCAGGACACGAGCCGCCGCCAACATCGTTTGCTCGCCAGCCTCGCCGCCGCATGGCCCGATCAGGCTGGCCGCACCATCTTTGTGGTCGGCGATCAAGTCCAGTCGATCTACTCCTTCCGCGACGCCGATGCCGAGCTCTTTCCCCGCGTGCGGCACTTTGGCCTTGAGATTCCAGGCAACGAGCGCCTGCTCTTCGATTTTGTCTCACTCACCGCCAATTTCCGCACCCAGCCTATGTTGGTTCAGGATTTGAATGACGCGTTCAATCGCGTGTTTGCTAAAGACGATGGCAGCGGCATCGCGTTCTCGCCTGCTGAACCGGCTCGCGATCAAAGCGCTGACGCCTCTCCGCGACTCACAACGCATTTCGAATTCATGCCGCAATCTTCGTCAAGGGACTCTTCCGGACCTGACGCATCNNGGAAATCGAGGCACAGCGGAACGAAGCGCGTGAAACCCAAATCGCGGAAATCATCGCGCTCATTCGCAGCCACCTCGATCGTGTCGAGCAGGCCCGAACGGCCGGGACAAAATACCGCGTCGCGGTCTTGGGCAGAACACGCAGTTCTCTTGAACCGATTGCCATTGCACTACGTAAGGCAGCGCTTCCCTTTCGCGCCGTAGACCTGGAACGATTGAGCGAGCGGCCCGAAGTTCTGGACGCCGTCGCCCTTGGACGAGCGTTTCTCAACCCTCTTGATCGCATCGCATGGCTCGGAGTGCTGCGTGCCCCGTGGTGTGGACTTGCGTTGTCAGACCTTCACACGCTCACAGGAGGCGATCAACCGGAACTGCTTGAGCGGCCAGTCCCACAAGTCATTGCAGAACGAATTCATCTTCTCGGCGACGACAGCCGCCGCGCCATTGAACGTGTTCAGCGCGCCATCCAATTCGTGCCAACATTGGCTTCGACAATGCCGACAGCGTCTCTAGGTACATGGCTGGAGCAGGTCTGGCTCAGCCTCGGCGGCGCCAGTTGCGTGGATGAAACGGCGCAAGCCAATCTCAAACTGCTTTGGCGCTGCCTCGACAACCTGCCCAATGGCGCACAGGATTTCCTTGGCCCCGCACTCGACTCGGCCCTCAATGGCCTGACCGCAATACCCGATCCGGCAGCGAGCACAGAATCCGGCGTGCAGTTGATGACCATTCACAAGTCCAAGGGACTCGAGTTTGAAGTTGTCATCGTTCCCGAATTGCAAGCGCGCAGTGCGAATACACGCGGCAAGCTGCTTTCGTGGCTTGAACGCGGCTTGGCAGAGCCCGATTCTTCAGGCGAAATCATCGAGTTCCTGGTAGCGCCTATCCAAACCCGAGGTGCGGAGCGTGGCTCCTCGAAGCAGTGGGTAGATCGCATGTATCGTAAGCGCGAATCGCAGGAAATGCGGCGCATCCTGTACGTCGTTGCCACGCGGGCCCGCGAAGAGCTGCACCTATTCGCAAGGCCAGAATACAAGAATGACGCGGCCGGTCCCGCCCTGATTGAGCCCAGCAATTGTCTGCTCGCTACCGCATGGCCCGCGTTTGAAGAACAGATGCGTACGCGATTCGAAGAATGGAGGCCCGCGAGAACAGAATCTCACGCAGATGAGGAATTGTTACTCGAATCGATTGCCGCCGCCGGCTCTAATCTCGAGATCATGCCAAGCCCAGCCAAGCCAACTTTGCTTCGCCGCCTTCCGGCAGAATTCACCCCGCCCGCTTCGGCTACCTTTTCCATGACACCTCGGGAGCAGGATCCCGTTCGAATCGGCGACACCGAAAAGTGCCAGCGCCACGAGGGCGGGATCGCTTCACGTGCTCTCGGCACAGCTGTACACAAGTTGCTCGAAGAGTCTGCCAGGCTGCGTGCGAACCTCGATTGGGCCAACACGCGGGCCGCACTTTCGCAGATGCAGCCGCGCGCCAAGGCTCAAATACGCGCCACCGGCCTAACGCAAGCCGAAGCGAATTCTATTGCTTCTCGGGCTCTTGAAATCGCACAGCAGGCCACGACCAATCCACTCGGCCAATGGATCCTGTCGCTGCATGCCGAAGCCGCGAGTGAGGCCGCCTGGTCCGGCATCGTCGCCGACGGGTTACGTTCCATTCGCGTCGATCGCGTGTTTCGCGCAGGGCTTGAGCCCCAATCTGAAGGCCAGGATGCATGGTGGATCATCGACTTCAAGACTGCGCATTCCGATAATCTCGACCCAACCGTAGCGCTCTCTGCCTTCCGCAGCCTTTTCGCGCCACAGCTCGAAGCATATGCAGTTATCCTGCGCCGCCTTCACGGCGAACACACACCCATCCGCGCCGGCCTCTATTATCCGCGTATGGCGATGTTCGATTGGTGGGCAGTCGAAAGCTGAACTGCGACGTCAGCTGGCCGTCTTCGCGTCTCGCTCTTTTTGCGCAGCCACGCTCTTGCGATGCCGCACATCGTCGCCCTGCACCCAGAAAATCACGTCTTCTGCGATGTTCGTCGCGTGATCCGCCACGCGCTCCAGGGCACGGCTAATCATCAGTGCGTTCAGGGCCTGCGGTGCAATATGGCTCTGTTCTTCCATCACCTTGGTCAGCGACTTGTAGGCAGCGCGATTCATCGCGTCCACAGCGTCATCCATCGTGAGTACATTCCGCGCAATATCCGCATCCGCTTCAATAAACGCCTGCAGGCTCTTGCGCACCATCTCCGCCGAGAGCGTGGCCATCCGCGGAATATCCACGGGCAAATCGGCTACTGCCATCTGCTCCATGTTGCGCACACGATCGCTGATGCTCTTGGCCGCATCGCCCACGCGTTCCAGATCGGCGTTAATCTTAATCACGCTCAGAATGAATCGCAGGTCGATGGCCATCGGCTGCTCCATGGCAAGCAGATCGAGCGCCGCCTGATCGATGTCCCGCTCCAGCCGATTGATCGCATTCTCGCTGCGGCTGACCAGATCGCAGATCGACAGGTCGCGGACACGATACGCCTCAATAGCCCTTTGGATGGCCTGTTCTGCAAGGCCTGCCATCATCAGCAGGTTCTCTTTCAATTCGTCGAGGCTTCGCTGAAACCGAATGCGCGTCATCCAAACCTGCCCGTGATGTAATCCTCAGTGCGCTTGTCGCTGGGATTCGTAAAGATCTTGTGCGTCGAGTCGAATTCCACCATGCGGCCATTCAGAAAGAACCCGGTCTTCTCTGCAACTCGGGCCGCCTGTTGCATGTTATGCGTCACAATCACGATAGTGTATTGCGACTTTAATTGAAAGATAAGATCCTCGATCTTCGAAGTCGAAACAGGATCGAGCGCCGACGCCGGTTCGTCCATCAGCAATACCTCGGGGTCCACGGCCAGTGCGCGCGCAATGCACAGGCGCTNNTGCAGAGGCGCTGCTGCTGGCCACCGGAGAGGCTCGCGCCGGATTTTTTCTTCAGATCGTCCTTCACCTCATCCCAGAGCGCAGAGTTCTTCAGCGATTTCTCCACAATTTCGTCGAGCACTCGGCGGTTGGCATACCCGTTCAGCTTCAGCCCGGACGCCACATTGTCGTAAATTGACATGGTCGGAAACGGGTTCGGCCGCTGGAACACCATCCCCACGCGGCGCCTCACCTGCACCGGTTTGGCGTCGTTATAAATGTCCAGGTCGCCGATACGGACTGTCCCTGTAACCCGCGCAATGGGATTCGTCTCGTGCATCCGGTTCAGGCACCGCACAAACGTGCTCTTCCCGCAGCCGGACGGCCCGATCAGCGCCGTGGCGTGGTTAGCCGGAATATTCAATGTGATGTCCTGCAGCGTGTGATTGGTGCCGTACCACGCGTTCAGGTTGGTCACGTCGATGCGAACACCCACTTAGCTTGCCCCTTTCAAAACGCCGCGGCTGGTTACATAGCGCACCAGAGATACGGCAACCACGATCAATGAAATCAAAACCAGCGCGCCCGCCCATGCCAGCCTGTGCTGGTCATCGTAAGGCGAAAGCGCGTAGACATAAATCTGCAGGGGAAGTGCTTCGATCGGCCGGTCCAGGCTGGTGCTCATGAAGGAATTGCCCAGTGCCGTAAACAGCAATGGGGCCGTTTCGCCGGCCACGCGCGCAAACGCGAGCATGCATCCCGTAATGATGCCCGGAGAGGCCGTCTTCACCGTGATCGAAAGAACCGAGCGCCAAGCGGGAACACCCAATCCCAGCGCAGCCTCGCGCACCGCGTGCGGCACCATCAGCAGCATCTCTTCCGTGGTCCGGCAGACCGTGGGAATCATCATGATTCCCAGTGCAACCCCGCCCGAAAATGCCGAGAAATGGCCGACAAACGGCAAAAAGCCGATATGAGGGCTGACAATTAATGCATACGCCGCCAAACCCATCACGATAGAGGGCACGCCATTCAGCACATCCGCAGTAAAGCGCACTGCGTTCGCCAGTTTCGTTCCCCGTCCGTATTCCGCCAGAAAGATGCCGCCGCCAATTCCAATCGGGACGCCAATTGCGCTGGAAATACCCAGCAGGACGGCTGAACCGACAATGGCGTTCGCCATGCCTCCGCCGTTTTCGCCCTCCGGCTTGGGAATCTCCGTGAAGAAAGCCAGGTTAAGCGAGCTGGCTCCTTTGTAGACGAGATATCCGAAGATCACGACCAGCGGCAACACCACCAGCACCGTCGCCAAAATGGCCAGCACCGTGACTGCGCCGTCGGTGATCGTCCGAATCCTGGATTTGAAGTTCTCTGCGCCCACCAAAGTCTCCTCAACGCACCTGCGACGGCGTTCCCCGCGTTACGGCCCAGACCAGAATTTGAGCCAACCCGTTCACGATGATCGTAACGATGAACAAAGCAAGGCCTATCTCGATCAACGCGGTCCGATGCACGTCGTTCACGGCCTCGGTGAATTCGTTCGCAATCACCGCCGCCATCGAACTTCCATTCGATAGCAGCGAGCGGTGGATCTCCGGCGTGTTGCCGATGACCATCGTGACCGCCATCGTCTCGCCCAGTGCTCGACCCAAACCGAGAATGATCGCCCCGACAATGCCGATGCGCGCATTCCGAAGCACACCCATGCTGATCATCTCCCAGCGCGTGGCGCCGAGCGCCAACACCGCCTCGCGCTGCGAGTGTGGGACGGCACTCATCACCTCGCGGGTCAGCGATGAAATGATCGGCAGAATCATGATCGCCAGGATTACGCCGCCCGCCAGAAAGCCAAGACCGGTGGGGTTGTCGTTGGTGAAAAATCCCGTCCATCCCAGAAGGCCGATCAACAAGGGGTTCACGTATTGACGTAGCAGCGGCACCAGGACGAAGACTGCCCAAAGGCCGTAGATCACGCTCGGAATCGCGGCCAGCAACTCAGTCAGGAATGCGAGTGGGCCGCGCAAGACGCGAGGGCTCATTTCCGTGAGGAAAATGGCCAGCCCAACTCCAAGAGGAACCGCGATCAAAAGCGCCAAAAACGAGGACACCAATGTGCCGTAGATAAATGGCAGAGCACTGAATTGCTCGTTGACCGGATCCCAGTACAACGGCTCATTCGTAACAGAATTGGTAAAGGTCTTGTAGAAGAAGCCAATGCCGAACTTCTGCCAGGTCATTTGGGAACTTGCCACCAGTTGCCAGGCAATCAGCCCCACGATCGCGAAGATGCTCAGCGCACAGAGCACCATGAGAATCTTGAAGCCGCGATCGGCGATGGCCGAGTTTCCTCGAGAAAGCAGATATTGCCGGATCGGAGAAGGCTCAGCAGGCGCCGTTTTGGCCGCGCGTGGATCATCGGGTGTCTTGGGCTCACGCTGAAATTGCGTTTGCGAGATACGGATCTCTGGCACAGGAGCTATCACCAACGGTAGCCTAACGGGGCAAGATGAACAGAAGGTTACAAGGCCGCAAAATCAGACGCATACAACCCAAAAACCGAGCAAAAGGTCCATTTCCAGGAAGGCCCGCTGGCCATCCTTCGCGGAACCAAGAAGATGGTGCCCAAGATTTGGCACAGAAGAACCGCGAAAAAGTTGCGTATCGCCCTGGCGAAAGCAATTGCCTGCCACCACTCTCTCTCCTACACGTTGACTTGCTTGCCAACCGCCCTTACTTCACATTAGGCGGCGTCATCTTGGCGGCGATCTCCTGGAATGCAGGCCAGTTTCCCTCGATCAAAGCTGCATTTTCCATCGTAATCATGCCTGCTGGGTAAGTCTGGACCATGCCACCTTTCTTCATCGTTACCCAGCCCACGTCGTTGAGGATTGCGCCCGTGATCACGATGAACTCCCGTGTACCCAGCCCCTTCCTTTGGATGATCGCGGCTATCTGTGGATAGCGCGAATCGATGTCCTGAGCCTGTTGCGTGATCGGCTTCTTGCCCGTCGTGGCGCTGGAACCATCCAACGCCGCATTCAGGCTGGGATTCGCTGCGGCCAGTTGGTTGATGCTTTGCACGGCGGTGGCCGCCCTCTGTGCCTTGTCGAGCGTGAGCACATAGTGGCGAACCTCGAGCACATCGGGACTGTTATCCCCTCCACCACCTGCCTGGGACCCGCTCGCCGGCAGTAGGCCCAGCGCGGCCCCTGCCAATGCCATCATCGCAACACTTCTGAATAGAGATCGTCCTTCACGCAGTCTCATTCGTTCCCTCCATTTTTTCCGATCTTCGCGTCTCCGGCTCCCCATTACATCTGTGCTCGATTCGAATGAAAAAGACGACATCGAGGTGGCCCATTGAATTAATTCGGTGCAGATCATTGTAAGACGACCCTGGGGTCCAGATCTTCGTTTTCCGGTCGTCCGGCCCGCAATCCGCCAACTGATATCATTTCCGCACCCCGAAAGTCTTGGCGAACTGCGCCACCCGAAGTGCCGTCGAACGGAGAAATAGTTGATGAGAAGAGCCCTTGTTCCGTCTTGCGCGCTCGCCGTGCTGTTGCCTTGCATCCTGAATGCACAAGACACTGCCTCCACCTGGCAAGGAACCTTCACATCGGGTGCAGAGCAGCGTCGCGTTGTCCTTCAAATGGTCAAAAAGGACACTGGAAGCTGGGAGCCAACCGCGTATTATCTCGAGTTCTTTCACGACGTCATCCGCATCGATTTCTTCGCTCAACACGGTTCAAATCTGAAATTCACCATCAATGCAGGAAAGGGCACATACCAAGGGAAGATCAGTGCCGATGTCGCCACCATTGAAGGTACCTGGACCTACGATGGGCACTCGGTGCCTCTTGAACTGCGGCGCGCATCCAGAGAAACGGCCTGGCGCACACCGTTTCTGTATCAGTACCACTTCCAGAATGTAACCATCCCTCGCCCCTCGCCGGACGAGGTCAGAATCCCGTTCTCACCGAAGCTTGCCTTCGACTATATGGAGCAAGGTGCGATCGCCCGGACGGGAGAATGGAAATGCGTGGCCTGCCATACCAACGGTTCGTATATGGTCGTCCGGCCTCTGCTTACTCCCCAGTTTGGGCAACCACAAAAGGAGCTGCGCGATTTCTTCGTTTCCGAGCTGAAGGAATACTTAGCCCTCGTTCCTGCAAAGCTGCAATCGGAAGTAGAGCCGACACAAGTGGTCTACATCGCTGCAGGCCTGGCCATTTGGGACGCGCACGTCCTGCACCGCCTGTCGCCAGAAACAGAGCAGGCTCTCACCCTGATGTTCAAACTGCAGCGGGACACGGGAGATTGGTTCATCGAAGACGACAATAATCCACCCCTTGAGTCGAGCCCCTACCAGTTGGCCACCGTCGCCGCCAGGGCCGTAGGCAACGCGCCAGGCTGGCTGAACCAGGTGCGCGGCACCCTTGTTGAAGCGCAGGTCAACCGCCTTGAAAACCTCCTTCGCGCGGAACGCAAGCTGCAGGGCGATTACGATCGAACCGACTTGCTCTGGGCATCAACAGAGCTGCCCGGCCTTCTCGATGCCGCGCAACAGCAGCAACTCGTCAAGATGATCTTCAGCCATCAAAGGCCCGATGGTGGATGGTCGATCCGTAACTTTGCCCTGCCAGAGGAGTGGGGCAAGGGCAATCGCGCCGAGAAGCTCCGAGCGGAATTCGAGTTTCCCGATCCCCCCAGCGACGGCCACATGACCGGCCTCGCCATCATCGCCCTGCGCAAGGCGGGCGTTCCCTCCAGCGATCCTCGTATTCAGCGCGGCGTCTCGTGGCTGCTGACCAATCAGCGCTCCTCGGGTAGATGGTGGACGCGCTCGTTGAATCGGGATAATTGGCAGTTCATCAGTTGATATGGTGTGACCCTGTCAACATCTTCGAATC
>PLKY01000151.1:18157-18290 GCA_003140785.1 Acidobacteriaceae bacterium
AGCCTGTCGCAAACTGACGCCGAGGATTCTCCTTCGTGCTTGCTCCGGCTGCTGCTGACTCTGTCCTCGAATTGGATAGCGTTGTTCATCGGTGTTTTTGTCTTTGTTTTTTCCTTATTTGGAAAGTTTTTGC
>PLKY01000151.1:18295-18510 GCA_003140785.1 Acidobacteriaceae bacterium
CGTCCAACCGCAGTCATGACCTTTCTCTGATCTTTGCCCGCGGCCATCAATTTCATGTATCGCTTGTGCAGGCGATTCTGAGCTTTCCAGGCTATCTCGGTGATCTGTGCAGGAACTCCTTCCTGTCGCTTGCGCAATCGTGCTCCGATGGATGGCCGGTGGCGATAGCTCCACGCTGATTCGACGACGATTCGTCTGAGGTGCGCGTTGCCTGA
>PLKY01000183.1 GCA_003140785.1 Acidobacteriaceae bacterium
TTGGTGTAGTTGATGTTGCGGTCGATGATGTAGGTGACCACGCCCTCGGGATGCATGCGCTGCCGCACAGCATCGGCCTCAAAGCCCAACCCGATCAGGTCAGGAGATTCAAAGTAGTCAAGCGCCTGTTGGCGTGTCAGCGTCATAGATCGATTCTACCAATAGCAGGAAATACGCGTGTTCCAGCTGGTTCGGCTCACTTACTTCACCCGCTTCGAACGGAACAGGAACAACCCGCGGTTCTGAATCGGATCCTTGCGCGTGCGGGATAAGTTCCGCGCCGTCGAGATGCCGCTGAACAGAACCAGAAAATCCCAGAACGAGCGAATCCGCTCTTTGAAATCTCGCCAAGTCATTCGGAGCTCCCGCTATACTTCGTGTCTACACGTTGACGCACATTTCATTCGAGAAAACAGAATCGCTCGAGGTCGCACAAATTCTCCCCCGGCTTGCCCAGCAGATTTGCCCGAACGACCTCCAGTTGTCGTCCGCCCGATCACCGCAGCAGCGCAGAAGCCGCCCAAAGCACCGGAGCCTGCCCGTGAAAATCCCCGGTCCGCCGATGCCGAGCCAGATAATACGCCAGATCGTTTTTCTTTCCCGTGCCTTCGCAAACATTCGTCACGTCGTTGTTCTGGTCGATGTACCCGACCACCGCTATCCACGCCCGCCGCGCTGCCGGCCCATACGTTGCCGCATCCAGCCATCCATTTTTAACCCCGGTGATCATCGCAAACGTGAACATCGCGGAGCTCGAGGTCTCCGGCCACGCCTCCTCATGGTCGATCAGTTCGCGCCACATTCCGTCCTTGCCTTGGTACTTCAAAAGCCCCGCCATCATCAGGCGATAACCTTCCAGAATGCGCGCCCGCTGCGGGTGATCGTTCGGCAAATCGCGCAGGATCTCCGCCATACCGGCCGCAAACCAGCCATCGCCGCGCCCCCAGTAAAACGGCACATCCGGCGCATGAAAGAAAAGCCCATTCGACTGCTGCAATTTGTCGAGATACGCTACCATCTCCTTCGCGTCGCGATCGAGATACGTCCGGTCGCCGGTGGCCCGATACGCCTCCAATTGCAACATCGTCAGCATGTACATGTCATCGACCCAGAAGCGCGTCTCACTGGACAATCCATCAGGCTGCGGATTCTCCCATTGCCGATCGGCCCAGTATTTTCCTTCCGCAAGATACTTCGCATCCTTGGTCTGGATCGCAATCTCCAGCGGAACAATCCCGAACACCGAGTCGTCGACATGATGACGTTGAGGTCTGCGGTCCGCCTCCGCTCCGCCCGGAAGCAAGGGCTCAAACCTCCGAATCAGCTCCGTCCGCAGTGCATCGTCATGCGTGAGCTGCGCGAAGGTCAACGCACCATACCAGCTATCTGCCTCGGAATAGTGGATTGTCTTTGTGTACTGATGCGGGCTGGTGACGAAATGCTCGGCGAGACTCTTGCCCACCTCTTGCGGCGAAGCGCCTTGGGGCCAATTGGCGAAGACATCGTGATCCTGCGCAACAATCGGCCTAGTCGCGGCGATCGCGAACGCCGCAAATTGAATCGCTGCAAAAAAGGCTTTCCTCATGCACTGGCTCCAGTCCATTCAGCCGAAATATCAGCACTGGGAAAGCTACCAGCATTCACCCATCCGCAGCCACTACTTGCTCGAATCGCGCTTGGGTGCCGGCTCGTTGGCAGGGCGCGGCTTCTTATCCGGACTCGATTTCTCCGGGCTCGATACTCCCAGGCTCATGAGGAAAAACTTCAACCCCTTACGCAAAGAACTTACCACACTCATATTTTTCGATCTCTTTCGGAGGTCAAACTATCGATCCCCAGGATTGTTGGCCGCAGGCGGAATCGGTCCAGTTGTCGCGGGCGCGCCCAATGCAGGCCCCGTTGAAACGGCTTCCCCTCGCAAAATGCTGAGCGCCACCGGCGGCAACGGCTTGTCGGCATTGGCCAGCAGCACACTCACCTGCCATATCTCGGTGTTCGTCAACTGTGTTTTGAAGTCCGGCATTCCCGTTAAGCGGATTCCGTTAGCGACCTTCCAATACGTTTCGCCGGGAGGGTCGTCACTCACGCCAACCACACTGCCGGAATGGTGCTTCTCCCATAGCGGCGGCGCGGACGGAAACATGTTCTCGCCGATGGGCGACGGCTTGCCATGGTAGCCATGGCACACCGCGCACTTCTCGCTGTAAACGTGCGCTCCGGCGATAAACGTGTGTTCATCTGCGTCGATCGGAGGGTGCGGAATCAGCTCGCGGTCGATCCGCGCGCTCAGGGCAAGGCCTGTGATCTCTCTCTCGTCCGGCAACGGCGGATCGGCAACCGCCACCGGCACTTTGCCGTAGTAAAGCCAAAGCACGCCAGCCAGCGGTACCAGCAAAATGCCCAGGATGATGCCAAAGAAAATGCGAACCATTCGATTCGGCCTCCGTTGCCCTCCATCCTAGTGCATGTGCCTTCGAACCGCAGACGCCAGAAATAGCGCGATTCGAACCCAACTGCCTTGCCGCGCGTCCAAACCCCAGCGGGTCCACCCACAACGCCACCTCCGGATGGTTTAATACCTAAGGGGAGCGCTTTCTGAACGGGTGCTTCCGTACAGTCGTGGAGGTATCCCGAAAGCGATGTTTTCTTTCCGCCGTCTTGCTCTTTTGCTGGCGCTAGGTTTGCCGGCTCTGCACGTTCTTCAGGCCCAAAACTCGAGTCCGGACTCAACTTCGAGCAGTACCCCCGCTGCCGAGCAGCCCGCAGCCGCTCAATCTGCAAATCAGGACCAGTCCCAGCAGCCCACAGCGGGCGAGACCCAGGGGCAGTTGAGCGTCCAGGCCCGCATCCGTGCGCGCCGCGAGCAACGCCGCGCCCAGGCCATCCATGACACTTATTCGCACCTCTACGAAGCATTCGTCGGCGGCGGCTATCTGCGTTTTACTCCAGGACCAAACCTGCAGCGCACCACGCTCTATTCATGGGACGCCGCCCTCACCCGCTATTACAGCGAGCGACTCGGCGTCACCGTGGACGGCCGTGGCTACTACGGTACGGCGTATGTTGGCCTCAACCCATCCGCAATTACTCGTCCCGCCATTAGCCAATATGGTGTCCTTGCGGGGCCAACCTATCGCTTCTACATGCGGCCACGCTATTCCATTGCTGCGCATGCACTCGGCGGTGTCGCCATCAGCAATTTTTCTGGGGACACGAGCGGCTTCAGTCCGGCATCGCTCGGCCTCTATCCCGACTCCACCACTTACGCAATTGACGGCGGCATCATCGGTGAGGTCAATGTAACCCCGAACCTGTCGTTGCGCCTGGCAGGGGACTACTACGGCACCGGCTTCGGCTCGAGCTTTCAAAGCAGCCCAGGCTTCACCTATGGGTTTGTGTACCGCTTCGGGAAGCAGTGACGACAGCGAAACAGAGAAGCAGATAAATAGTATGCAGGCGACCGGCGTCTAGCCGTCCGATTCAGAGAGAAAAAGGCACAAAAGGCCGGTCGGCTCGACCGGCTTCTGCTTCTCTGCTTCACTGTCTTCGCTGCAGTATCGGAATCCCCGCAATCCTCCGTTGCCACTCCGCCGGTCCGGTCTGGTGCACGCTGGTTCCTTTGGAATCCACAGCCACCGTCACCGGCATGTCGCGCACATCGAATTCGTAGATCGCCTCCATGCCTAGGTCCTCAAAGGCAATCAGCCGCGATCCGTGAATCGCCTTCGCCACCAGGTACGCCGCTCCGCCCACAGCCATCAGATAAACAGCTCCGAATTCGCGAATCGCATCAATCGCCGCAGGCCCGCGCTCCGCCTTGCCCACCATCCCAAGCAGGCCAGTCTCCGCCAGCATCTGCCGCGTGAACTTATCCATGCGCGTCGCCGTAGTCGGTCCGGCCGGCCCCACCACTTCCTCGCGCACCGGATCGACGGGCCCGACGTAATAAATAAACCGATCGCGAAANNCGCTTGTGCGCCGCATCGCGCCCCGTGAGCAGCTTGCCGGTCAGCAGCAGCACCTCGCCCGGCTTCCAAGTGGCAGCCTCCGCGCGCGTCACCGTATCGAGATTCACGCGCCTCGCGCCGCTGACGTCATACGTCAGCTTCGGCCAGTCTTCCAGGTTTGGCGGGTCGAGATACATCGGCCCCGATCCGTCCAGCACAATGTGCGCATGCCGCGTGGCCGCGCAGTTGGGAATCATCGCCACCGGCAAATTAGCCGCGTGCGCCGGCGTGTCCAGCACCTTCACGTCCAGCACCGTCGTCAGCCCGCCCAATCCCTGTGCCCCGATGCCCAGCCGGTTCACCTTGTCGTAGAGTTCCACGCGCAGCTTCTCCGCAGTCGTCGTCGGCCCCCGCGCGATCAGGTCCTGAATATCGATCGGGTCCATCAATGCTTGTTTCGCAAGCAGCATGGCCTTTTCCGCCGTGCCGCCAATGCCAATGCCAAGCATTCCCGGCGGGCACCACCCCGCTCCCATGGTGGGAACCGTCTTCAGCACCCACTCCACCACCGAGTCCGACGGGTTCAGCATCGCGAATTTCGATTTCGCTTCCGATCCGCCCCCCTTGGCCGCAACCGTCACTTCCACCGTCGATCCGCGCACTAGCTCCACAAACACCGCAGCCGGCGTGTTGTCTTTGGTATTGGTCCGCTTGCCCGCCGGATCGGCCTGCAGCGAAGCTCTCAGCTTGTTGTCAGGATCGAGATACGCCCGCCGCACGCCCGCATCGACCATCTCCTGCAGGTCAAGCAGCTTCTCACCCGCAGCAGCTTCGAAGCGCACATCCATGCCCACCTTCACAAACGCATTCACAATCCCCGTGTCCTGACAGATCGGCCGATGCCCCTCAGCGCACATGCGGCTGTTGATCAGAATCTGCGCCATCGCATCGCGCGCCGCCGGCGATTCTTCGCGGTCGTAGGCCTTTGCCAAACTGGTGATGTAGTCCACCGGGTGGTAGTAGCTGATGTACTGCAGCGCACCCGCAACACTGGCGATGAAATCTTCCTGCCGAATGACAGTCATGGAGAGACTCCCAAAAATCTTGATGCTTCTAGGGTAAAGGATGAAACGCAAGGCCGGCTCGCGCGCTCGATTGTGCGAAGGCGCATCCTGACTGTATACCCGCCTTTGCGTAATAGCTTTATACTGGCTTCTTCAATCCCTCCATAACGTACGACCGAGGAGGAACTCCTTGAGCACGAACGTCTCGCCGCTCGCTCCCACGCCGGTCAATGAGGATTCGCAGTTGATTCCGCCTTTTGGTTCCGTTTCTCGTCGCTTCGCCGCTTACATCGTAGACAGCATTGTTCTCAGTATCGTTGGAATTGGAATAGGTATTGTCTTCTTCGACAAGTTGTGGGAACTTGGCCTATGGGGTCGACTGGTCGGCTTTTTCGCGGGCTCAATTTACTTCGCCTCGCTGGAATGCAGGATCGGCAAAGGGCAGTCGCTCGGGAAGCGATGGATGAAACTGCGGGTGGTGGATGTACAGGGTAACTGCATTTCTTTTGCGAGATCCCTCTCCCGCTTCACGATCTTTGCAATTCCGTCACTCTTGTATGGACTTCGAATTCCTGACACTCGTACCCCTTGGATCGTTTCCTCGTTCATCTTCCTCGTTATCGTATGGCTCGGAGGGTCCACCTTATATCTCATTTGCTTCAACGACCAGAGCCGACAAGGCGTCCATGACTTGGCTGTGGGGAGTTTTGTTGTCTATTACGACCATTCGGGTCCTGTCAACGCTAAACCGATCCCTCGATTACATGTCCATATCCTCATCGCAATGCTCGCAATCATCACGGCCTCGGCTGCTGGATTGAAGGACTGGTCTGACAAGTTGCCATCGAATAGCGAATTTCGCCGCGATGCAATTCCGATTGAGGCGATGGACGGAGTTCAGCGAGCAAGGCTGGCGGAGTCATTGAAACACGGTTCAACTGGAGGACCGCCGAAGAAGATTCTCTACGCAAGGATCATCCGTGCATCAAGGCCCGAAAGCGAAGATGCCTTCGCAGGCGAAGTTGCGAGAATCATCCTTCAAGAAGATCGAAATGCCGTTGACTACGATCAGTTGAGCATCGGGCTTTTCTACGGATACGACATCGGAATAGCTACGCGATGGAATCACAAGGAGTTCTTGCATACGCCTGCAGAATGGCGCCAATTGGTCCCCAGGAATTTAGCAGAGCATCCATAGAAAGCCGATACTCAGGCACCGTTGCCTAGCACCAAAGCGCGCCTGCGGATGCGCTCTCGCACCTCGCCGATCACATCTCCTGCAGCCATCCCGCTCTCGTCGCCCGCCTGCACGGCAGCACGAATGGCCTCCAACCGGGCTTGGTCTTCCCGCTCGCCCTGATCGAGCGCCCGCAATCCGGCACGAAGCACTTCGCTTGCGTTGGCATACTGGCCGCTCTTGATTTTGGCAGCGACAAAGCGATCCATCTGCGGAGTCAGGTTAATGTTGCGAGTCGGCATGGAGCCCTCTTCATAAATGCTAGCGAAGTTGGCAATAGTTGGCAATCGTCACGCTTCGGATGCGCGTCTGAGGAAGCACGCCAAAGCATGATCGGTTTATGCTGGAAAAATGATCGCGACAGTCCGTGAATGCACTGAAGCGGATGCAGCCACATTGGCGCTCATCGGCGCAGCCACCTTGCTTGAGGCGTTTGCCGGATTCGTCCCCGGCGATGCCTTGCTCGCCCATTGCCGGAAGTACCATTTTCCCGCCGCCTATGAGTCCGCTCTTCAGCAGCCGCAGACGCGCGCCTGGCTCGCCGAGGTTGAGCCCGGAGCCGCACCCGTCGGGTATGCAATGCTCACGGCGCCCGATTTTCCCGCCGGACTGTCGCACGAGGGAGATCTTGAGCTGAGGCGCATCTATCTCTTCTCGAAATTTCACGGCAGCGGAGCCAGCCGTCGCATGATGGATTTGGCAGTCGCCAGTGCCCGGCAACAAAACGCAAAGCGTCTTCTTTTAGGCGTCCATCCAGACAACCAGCGCGCCCTGGCCTTTTACCGCAAGGTCGGTTTTGTTCAAATTGGTGTTCGCACATTTCATGTAGGCGACTGCGCATTTCAAGACCCCGTTCTCGCTCTCAGCCTCAACGCGGAATAAGAACAGCCTCAAATCTATCGCCCCAGTTCCACCGCGGATCGCAGATCCGTGTGCCCAAAATCGTCGCCCTTGAAAAGAATCGGTTCGCGCTTCGCACGCGCCAGCGCATAGCTGAAGCAGTCGCCGAAATTCAGATTTGCGGCGTGGCCGCTGCCCCGTCCGTAATCGCGGTAAGCCTGCCGCGCAATCTGCGCCTGCTCAACCGTAACCGGTTCGATTTCCAGTCCGGGGTTCGCGAATATCTCTTCCAGCCTGGCCTTGAGAATTGGATTTTTGTATCCGTCCACCACAATGTGTGATTCCAGATAGGTGGCCGCAGAAACACGAACTGCCTTCGCAGCTTCCATTGCCTTAGCGAAGGCTTCCGCCTCCGGCTCGTTCTTGAGAATGGCAATTAGGGCCGACGAATCGACAATCACCGGGGCAGCCCCGTCTCTGGGTCGTAGAGCTCCTCGATCAGTTCAGTTGACGTCTTGCCGTCATTCATCATGGGCCCAGTCTCGCGGCTGATTTCCATCAGCCATTCGGCCATCAGTTTATTTCTTTGCTGGTTCCGCTTTTCACGGACCAGATTCTCCTTCACTGCGTCGGTCACGGCCGCGACAAGACTGACACCTCGCAGCTCGGCCAGCTCTCTCGCCAACCGCTCGGTCTCCGGATTCTTGAGACTCAAAGCCACAGGATTCTACCTTTCCACCATAATTTTCTACCATTCTACCACGAAGTCGGACCGACCCACGCCGTACTCCAGGCCGAAAGATTCAGTTCCACTCGCTCGTGCCCTAATCTAAAGGGTATGAACGACTATCCCGCCGACGCCCTCCCGCCCGAAGACCCACACACCATTCCCGAGCTTGATGGCAAATCGGCCCCAGATTCCGTCTTCGATCTCCTCGTAGTGGGCGCAGGCCCAACCGGCCTCGCCTGCGCCATCGAGGCCCAAAAATCCGGCTTCAGCGCGGCTTTGGTAGATAAAGGCTGCGTCTGCAATTCCCTCTATCACTACCCGTCGCACATGACCTTCTTCACCACCTCCGAGCTGCTCGAGATCGGCGACATCCCTTTTCCGAGCCCCAACGCCAAGCCTTCCCGCAACGAGGCCCTCGAGTACTACCGCCAGGTCGCGGCCTTCTACAAACTCGACGTCCGCCAGTATCAGCGCGTAGAGTGCGTGACCGGCGCGGACGGCGCTTTCGACGTCCACACCATCGACCGCTTCGACCGGTCCGGCGTCCTGCATGCGCGCAAACTGGCCATCTCCACCGGCTACTACGATCTGGCTAACCTGATGCACATTCCCGGCGAGGAATTGAGCAAAGTCAATCACTACTACGACGATCCGCACCCCTACTTCGGCCTCGATATTGTCGTCATTGGTGGCAAGAACTCAGCAGCCATCTCCGCTCTCGAGCTGTGGCGGCACGGCGCGCGCGTCACCCTCGTCTATCGCGGCGACGGTGTGCAGCCGCACGTCAAGTACTGGATCAAACCCGACATTGAAAACCGCATCAAAAATGGCGAAATCAAGGCGTACTTTCATTCCAATGTCGTCGAGATTACCCCGGACGCCGTAATACTCGAGACGCCCGATGGTCAAGTGACGCTGAAGAACGATTTCGTCTTCGCGATGACCGGCTACCATCCCGACTTCGCCTTACTCGAAAATTTTGGCGTCGAGTTTTCCGGTCCCGACAAGTTGCCCGTCTGCGATCCAAGAACCCTGGAAAGTAATGTGCCCGGCATCTACCTCGCGGGCGTCATCGTCGCCGGCTCGCGCACCAACGAGATCTTTATTGAGAACGGTCGCTTCCACGGGCGGCAGATCGCCCAGGCGCTGACATCCAAACTTCGCTGAATAAGTCCGATCCGAGCCCGGCATAGCTCAAAACACACGGCAGCCGCCGCATTACTTAGGGCGGAACTTTTTGCGGCATGTCGGGTTCAAACACAATGACAGGCTTTGCGCTTTCTCGTCTAATGAAAGTAGCCAAAGTGCCAAAGCCGTAATCAAACCGTTAGCAGGAGATCTACGATGAATCGGCCATTATTCAAGCGAGTGGTTACACGTTCCGTGGCGTGGGCCGCCATGGCTGCCTTGTGCGGCGTCATTGCGCTGGCTCAGGATGCGGCGCCCGCAGCCGGGCAACGCACGGATGGGCAGATCGAAATGGATGTGGTGCACGCTCTGGACGCCTCGCAGGCGCTCAAGAACGACCTCATCACCGCCGCCACCATTCAGACCCAGGTCACTTTGTCGGGCACGGTTTCGAGCGACGCCTCGAAGAAGCTGGCAGAGTCGATCGTGCGCGGTGTCCCCGGTGTCACAGGCGTCAAAAACAATCTGAATGTCGGCAACCCTGCCAATGACCCGAACGCGCAAGGTGCGCAGACTGCGGAGAACGACGACTCCGCCTCGCAGGACAATCAGCAAGCCGGTATGCCTCAACAGCAGGCGCCTCCCCCAAACTACGGCCAGAACGCGCCGCCCCAGAATGCTCCACAGGATAATCAACAGGCCCCGCCTCCTCCCGGCTACGGCCAAGCGCCTCCGCCACCCGGATATGGCCAACCTGGATATGGCCAACCAGGATATGGACAAGCGCCTCCGCCTCCTGGATATGGACAACCGGGAAATGGCCAGCCAGGCTACGGTCAGGCTCCCCCTCCGGGGTATCGCCCAGGCTATGCGCCCGCGCCGCAGCTGCCCGCATATAAATTCGCCAAGGGCCCTGTAACAATCCCGCAAGGAACATTGATCCAGTTGCGCACCAGCGAAACGGTCGACAGCAAGAGAGCCAAGAACGGCGAGCCGATCCAGTTCACAGTGATCCAGGACGTGACCTTTGGCGGCGTGCTCGCCATCCCGCGCGGCGCCACCGTGCACGGCGTAATCGCAGACGCCAAAAACGTCGGGTCAGGCACGCTGACCGGCAGCTCGGAACTCGGGCTCCAACTCACGTCGCTCGATCTCGGTGGCCAGTCCTACCCTCTGCAGTCGGACCTGTTCAAGGTGAAGGCTCCTGGTAAAGGTGGTCGTACTGCGGGCAACATCGTGGGCGGCGCGCTCATCGGCGCCCTCATCGGTGGTGCAGCGGGCGGCGGCGGTGGCGCAGCCATCGGCGCGGCAGCAGGCGGCACCGTTGGAACAGCTGCATCGGCAGCCGAGTCCGGACCACGCGCCTGGATTCCCGCCGAAGCGCTCGTCACCTTCCATCTCGCGGCTCCGGTCACTGTGAGCCCAGTCGACCCGCAGGAAGCAGCGCGTCTGGCGCAAGGCCTCTACCCCGGCGGACCGAATCTCTATCGCCGCGGCTACTACGGCCGTTCGTACGGCTACCCGTATCCGTACTACTACGCGCCCGTCTACTACCGCCCCTACTACTACTCCGGCGGCTATTACTACTGGCGGTAAACACCAGCAAGTCGGCACAACAAAAGCGGGCATCCTCATCCAGGATGCCCGCTCTCCATTTGCGGCGAATCTCGCTTCTCGACCACGCACGCGCCCCCTCAAACCGCACCCACACTCGTCTATAATGACTATGAATCGCGTCGAGCGAGATTTGTGCGCCTTTGCATGATTCAAGTTCCCAGGACCCGGCACCGATTGCCGCGGATGGGAAAACTTCAAAGCGCGCGCATAGAGAGTAGGCTCAAGTCTATCCATGATTCGCTTCCTTCAAAAAGAAAACCGCCTCACCAAGGCCCTCTTCGTCGTCATCATTGGAGCCGCTTCCGTTTCCATGGTGGTCTACCTCATTCCTGGTCTATCCGGCCAGGGAGGTTCCAGCGCCGACACATTTGCCGTCGTCTATCCGCACTGGTACAGCCGCTATCTCGCCTCGGGCGAGGTCATCAGCCAGCAGAAGGTTGCGCAGCTCGCCACCCAGCGCGTGCAGCAGCAGTACCCGCAGTACGCCGGCAATCCGATGATCATGAACATGATTGAGCCGCAGGTTGGCCAGCAACTCGTCCAGCAGCAAATCCTGCTCGACGAAGCCGAAAAGCTGGGCATCCGCGTCACCGATGCCGACGTTCGCCAATACCTGCAAACCGGGCCTCCGGGACAGGTGCTCTTTCCCAACGGCAAATTCATCGGCCAGGATAGGTACGCCGCGCTCATTCAGAGCCGCTTCGACATCACCGTCGCGGACTTCGAAGACAGCGTCAAGCACGACATCGCCATGCGCCGCCTGCAATCTCTCATCACCGCGGGCGTCACGGTCAGCGAAAAGGAAGTGCGCGACCTCTATCTGAAGAACAACGTCAAAATCAAATTCGACTACGCGGTCATCTCCTCCGACGATCTGAGTAAGCAGATCAATCCCTCCGACGCCGACCTCGAAGCCTTCTTCAAGAAGAATGCCGCGCGCTACGCCACGGCCGTTCCCGAGCAGCGCACCATTACCTACTTCGCCTTCACGCCGGACAATGTACCCGGCGGCGCTCCGCAACCCACGCCGCAAGAAATCCAGCAGTACTACACGGCGCACCAGTCTGAATATTCAGTGCCGGAACAGGCCCGCGCCCGCCACATCCTCATCAAGGTCGACCAGGGCGCCGACGCCAAGACCGATGCGGCCGCCAAGGCTAAAGCCGAAGCGCTCCTAAAGCAGATTCAGGGCGGCGCCAACTTCGCTGATCTGGCCAAAAAGAACTCCGACGATCCCGGCAGCAAAGACACAGGCGGCGAGCTCGGATTCGCCCAACGCGGACGCATGGTGCCCGAGTTCGACAACGCCATCTTTACGCAGAAAATCGGCGACACCAAAATTATCAAGACCCAGTACGGCTATCACATCGTCCAGGTGGAAGAACGCCAGCAGGCCCACGCCCAATCGCTAGCCGAGGTGCTGCCCACCATCCAGGCAACGCTCATCCGCCAGAAGTCCTCCGCCGCGCAACAAAGCTACGCGCAAGCGCTGACGTCCGAGGCCATGAAGAACGGTCTCGACGAAACCGCGGCAGCCCATCACCTTCAATTGGTCACCACACCTCCGATCGCCCAGCAGGGCGTGATCGCCGGATTGCCCGACAGCGCAACGCTCCTCTCCAAAGCTTTCCAATCCAAACAGGGTGACCCGGCGCAATCGGCGCCCACCGGCGAGGGCTACGCGATTTTCCAAGTCACCGGCATCACAGCAGCCCACGCGCCAACCTTCGCCGACTGGAAGAGCCATGTCCTCGACGACTACCGTGCGGAGCAGCTGCCTGCCCTGTTGCGTCAGAAGACGACGGACCTCGCCAATCAGGCGCACACCACCAACGATCTCGCCAAAGCCGCAAAAGCCGTTGGCGCGACCGTCAAGACCAGCGACCTCGTCGGCCAGACTGGACAGGTCCCGCAGCTAGGCGAACTCGGACAAGTCGCTCCGCAGCTCTTTGATTTGGCTCCCGGCAATATCAGCGGCCCCATCAGCGCAGGCCGCACAGGCGTCGTGGCCAAGATCATCGACAAGCAGGCGCCGAGCGCCGATGAAATTACCAAGAATTTTGACCAGACTCGCGACCAGGTCCTCGATCAGCGTCGCGGCGAAGCATTCCAGGTCTTCGCCAGCAACATCATCAACGACTACAAAACGCACAAACGCGTTCTCTTCAACGCGAAGTCCAAGAGCCCGGAAGTCCCAGGCGAATAATTCTCCACCAATCGACTTTCCATCGGGCCCGCATCCAACACCGGATGTGGGCCCTTTCGTTTTACCTGCGTAACATCTGAGCTCACACATCACCGGGTCAACTGACCCCCTAGTGGAGATAATTCAGATATGCAATTCCAGCGCTCGTCCGGAGTCCTGCTTCATATCAGTTCCTTGCCTTCCTACGGCGGCATCGGTGACCTTGGCCCTGCCGCTCACGAATTCGTTTCTTTCCTCGCCAGCGCCAAACAGCATATCTGGCAGGTATTGCCGCTTTGCCCCACGGGCTATGGCAACTCCCCCTACGCGGGCTCATCTGCTTTCGCAGGCAATCCCTATTTCATCAGCCTCGAATTCCTCGCAGACTGGGGATGGATCGACAGCAGCCGGATTGCAGACCTCGCAGGCCGCAGCGGCAACGTCGATTTCAACGATGTCGAGCAGCGGAAGCTTCCGCTCCTCCACGAAGCCGCCGCAAATTTCCTCGATCGCGGCCCACGCGACGCCAATTTCTCAGCGCAGTGGCAGCAGTTTGCCGAGTTTTGCCGTGCCGAGCAGGGCTGGCTCGTCGACTATGCCCTCTATGCAGAACTGCGTCGCCACCAAAACACCGGCGCTTGGACCCAGTGGCCCGAGCCGCTGCGCCGCCGCGATCCCGAGGCCCTCGCCGAGGCATCCGCCGCGCATGCCCGCGCAATTGCACAGGAGCAGGCCCTGCAATTTGCCTTCTCTCTGCAGTGGAATCATCTCCGCGAGGTCGCCGTGCGCAGCGCGATTCGCATCCTCGGAGACATCGCGATCTTCGTCAATATGGATTCGTCCGACGTCTGGGTACATCCCGACATTTTTGAACTGGACGAAGAACTCAATCCGATCCGCGTCGCCGGCGTTCCTCCCGACTACTTTTCCTCGACCGGCCAGCGCTGGGGCAATCCCCTCTATCGCTGGGACGTGCTCCAACACAGCGGATTCGACTGGTGGGTGCAGCGAATTCGCCGCGCGCGCCAGCTCTACGACATCGTGCGCCTCGATCACTTCCGCGGCTTCGAGGCCTACTGGTCCATCCCCGCAAGCGATGACACGGCAGTCAATGGCGAATGGATCAAAGCTCCCGGCCTCGCGCTGTTTCAGTCCCTTGAAGGCGCTCTTGGTCCTCTGCCGCTGGTCGCAGAAGACTTGGGCCTCATCACGCCTGAAGTCGACGCGCTCCGCCTGCAACTCGGCATGCCCGGCATGAAGGTCATCCAGTTTGGCTTCGGCGACAAGGGTGCGCATATTCATCTACCGCACCGCTACACGCCGGGTACGGTCGCCTATACCGGCACGCACGACAACGACACCACTCTCGGCTGGTGGAAATCGACAGGCAAAGTAGAACGCGCTGCCGTCGAGGCCTATGTCGGCAACGTCGGAGAGAAGCCCACCTGGCCCCTCATGCGTGCCGCGGCATCCAGCGTTGCCGAGATGTCGATCTTTCCGGCACAGGATCTCCTCGAGCTCGGCTCGGAAGCCCGCATGAATACGCCCGCCGTCGCCGCCGGCAACTGGAGCTGGCGCGCTCCCGAAGGCAGCTGGACGCCGCAATTAGCCGAATCATTGGCCGAAATCGTCGACGTAACCGACCGCGATAACGACCCGCTGGGTGATCCCGAAAAAAGCGACTGAGGCGACCGCCGAGACCATACCTCAACTTCGTGTCTCGCATCACTGCACACCTGGAGTTCGCAACACTAGCGTTCCTCTGTGATGCCGTATCGAGCCCCGAGCAAAGCTTCACTTGGACCTACGCATTTCTTTCCACTTCTTATCGTGGCAGCGCTCGGCGCCGCCCACTGCCTTCAGGCGCAAGGCCCGGGTTCGCCTTCCATCTTCCGCAACACGGATCCCTCGGTAGCTTATGTGGGATCGAACGCATGCACCGTCGCAGGATGTCACGAAGAAATCGGCCGCGCTTACGCCACCTCACCCCACGGCCTGTCGATGGTGCCGGCCAACACTCCAACCGATCTCGCCCGCGTGCCCAAGCCCGTCACGGTTTTCAATTCCAAGAACAATCACACGTACATCGTCTACCAGCAAAACGGCGAACTCTATCAGCAGGTCTACGAACTCGACAAAAACGGGCGAAGACTCTACTCGGCAACCCACAAAATCGGCTACGCCGTAGGCGGCGAACGAACCGGCTATTCTTACCTCTTCCGCATCGACAATTGGATCTTCCAGGCTCCACTCTCCTACTACGCACCCTCCAAAACCTGGGAACTTTCCCCCGGCTACATCGCCGACGACGTAGGGTTCACACGCGTCATGACGACAGGCTGCCTTGTATGCCACAACGGCCAGCCCGATCCGAAGCCCAAGCGCGATGGCATGTATAACAACCCTCCGTTCAGGTTCGGCGAACTTGGCATCGGCTGCGAAGCATGTCATGGTCCGGGCGCTCCGCATGTACGCGAGATGCAGACAAGGAACAATCGCGTGCTCGCAGCCGATGAAGCCGATATTTCCATCGTGAATCCAGCCAAGCTGTCGCCGCGCCTGGCCGACGATATCTGTCGCGAGTGCCACCAGGCGGGTGACGCCGTCGTTCTCAACCCCGGCAAGACCGATATCGATTTTCGTCCCGGGACTCCGCTCAGCGACACGATGAACATCGTCAGACGTCCATTGACAGAGAAGGAACGCGCCGAGGCAAATCGCCTCGAGACCCAGCCACCCGTGCGCGGCAGCCTGGAACAGCCGCTCTGGTGGAAGAACTCAACCTTGGAGTTGAGCCGATGCTATACGGCGAGTCATGGCCGCCTCACCTGCAGCACCTGCCACTCCACGCATCATGCGCCTCAGCCGGGAGAAGAAAGAACCGCTTATCGCGCCGCATGTCTAACTTGCCACACGGTCACAAGCTGCACCCTCAAACCCGAAGACAGCAAGCGCGTCGCAGCGCACGATTACTGTATCGAGTGCCACATGGAAAAACGGCCCGTCGCCGGAATCGCCCACTCCAACGACACCAAGCATCGCATTGTTCGCTATCCGGGCCAACCCCTGCCTGAAATTGCGTTCGAACAGCCCAAGCCCGATTTGCCCGGCTTGCTCTGGCTCAATCGCCCAGCCGGCAATTCAGAGTTTCCCGAACACTCTCAGCTCGAAGCCTACTGGACAGCAGCTCGCAAAAATCCGAATCTCTGGCCCATATGGTTCCAAAAACTTACCGAGATGAGCAAATCCTCGCCCAATGATCCTCTGGTGCTGAGCTACCTGGGCGCCAACGCTCTCGCCGAAAAGAAGGACAACGCAGCCGCTGCTGCCGATTTCGCGCGTGCGCTTCAGTTGGGTGCAGAGGCGCCTCAAATCTTCCTGAACCTCGCCGCAGCACTCGACGGCCTGGGACGCACAAAAGAATCAGAGGTGGTTCTGGAACGCGGGAATACTGCCTACCCCTACAACGGCGCAATAGTGGCAACGCTCGCGGCGCACTACGCGGCCAACGGGCGAGCGTGGCTCGCACGCTCTCTGGTCGATCGATATTTCAGGGCGTTTCCTGAAGACAAACAGGTCCGCGACGCATTGTCCCGGATCGACACGGCTGATCGGAGCGGCGTCCCCGTTTCGACTGGCACGGGCCATCGTTGACGTTCACCAAACAGCCGAACTCGTTACCTCAAAGCCTGGCTTTCATCCTCGCGCTTTGTCCCCCGCAACCAACCTTGTTATCCTTGCCCAAATGGATCCTGCGGCGATTGAAACCCACGGACTGGCTCGTCGCTTCGGCGATCTGATCGCTGTAGAGAACGTCACGCTGACCGTGACGCAAGGCCAGTTCTTCGGCTTTCTCGGGCCCAATGGCGCTGGCAAATCCACCACCATCAAAATGCTGACAGGCCTGCTCGAACCCAGCGCCGGCACGATCGAAATTCTCGGTCAGCCCTTCAGTTCAACGGCGTTGCACCTGAAGCGGCAAATCGGTGTCGTCCCTGAAGGGATGGCTCTGCTCGGTCGCCTCACCGCTACTGAATACCTGCGCTTCGTCGGCCGAATGTACGGCCTGGATCGCGCAACCGTTGAGCGCCGCACCGAAGAATTGCTCGAATTCATGCAGCTCGCCAATGAGCGCCGCAAAATGGTCACCGATTTCTCGCATGGAATGCAGAAGAAGCTAGCGCTCGCCGCCGCGGTCATTCACGGACCGAAAGTGCTCTTCCTCGATGAGCCCTTCGAAGGCGTGGACGCCATTGCCGCAGGAATGCTGAAGTCGATGCTCCAGGGCATGATCCAGCGCGGCACCACCATCTTCCTCACCACGCACGTGCTTGAAATCGTCGAGCGGCTTTGCAGTCACGTGGCGATCATTCATCAGGGAAGGCTCGTGGCCAACGGTTCGATTGAGACCCTTCGCGCCGGTGTCGCCTCCACCCTCCCTGGCGCAGAGAGCGGTCAACGGCTCACCCTCGAAGAGATTTTCCTGTCGATTGTGGGAGCGGGCGGCGGGGAACCGGTGCAGGAACTTTCATGGCTGACTTGAGCGGCCCCTTCGATGCCGGACTAGCGCCAACTGGGCCCGGTCCGTTCAGTCGCCTGGCCCGCGTACAGTACGCCGCGCTGATAGCCATGCGCGCACGCATCTTTGCGAACAACTTTCGCACCAGCTCCGGCGCATTTGAGTTCGGCGCTCGCGCAATCTCGTACTTCATCTACAGCTTAATGGGACTCGGTCTCGGAGTAGGCGCAGGCTCGGTCGCATTCTCACTCGTCTCCCACGATCATTTGCAACCATTGTTCATTGAGTTCTGGGTCATCTGCATTCTCTGGCAGGCAATCTCCATTGCCCTTGCGTCGCTCCAGGAGCATTTCGATCTGGGCAGCCTGCTGCGCTTCCCGGTGAACTTCGGCTCGTTCTACCTGCTCCATTTGATCTTTGGCCTGGTCGATGCCTCTACGTTGGCTGGTGGTCTGTCCTGCCTGGGGCTCTTGACCGGAATCACTTTGGCACGCCCCGATCTGTTCGGGCCTACCGTGCTTGCATTGTTGGAATTCGCTGCCTTCAACATTCTTCTGGTCAGAGCCATCCTCGCCTGGCTCGATCGCTGGCTTGCCAAAAGACGATCCCGTGAAATTATCAGCGCGGTGTTTCTGCTCGCGACGGTGAGTGTGCAACTTTTGAATCCGGTCCTTCGTGAGGATCGGCCCTTCGCGCACCACCACCATGTGGGTGGGCCTAAAACAGGCGAACTCCGGCCCTGGGTCAACGCGATCCGGACAACGCAGGCGTGGCTGCCTCCAGGGCTCGCATCGGCAGTTGTGTGGGAAGCTGACCAGCACGAATCAACCGCCATTGCAGCATCACTGGGCATCCTCGGCATTTTCGTTTTGGGCGCCGGTGGTTTGCTCGGGATCCGTTTGCGCGCCGAATACCGTGGAGAAAACCTTGGAGAAGCTCCGAGCAGAAGCAAAAACGAAAAACGCGAAGCGGCGTGGCTCATTTCGGGCTCCGGCCCTATCTCCGCGGAAATCGAGAAAGAGCTGCGCACTCTCTTCCGCTCCATGCCCCAACTTTACGCAGTCTTCGTTCCCATGGTCATGGTGGTCATCATCGGAAGCCTCTTTCGCACCGGAGCGACAGCGATCGCCCATCCATTTCGTCTGGCCATACCCATCTGCGTGGCCTACGGCCTCCTCGGATTCACGCAGCTGATCTACAACAATCTCGGCGCCGAAGGGAAGGGAATTCAGTTGGTCTTCCTATTCCCCGTTCCTGTGCGCACTGTGATCCTTGCAAAAAATCTGTTTCACGGGGCACTCTACATCTTCATCGCGCTCGTCTCCGGCGTCCTTGCCAGCCTGCGCATCGGCCGCCCCGATCCTGATGTGATTGCGGCAACCGTTGGTTGGCTCATCTTCGCATTGCCCGCCAACCTCGCGGCCGGCAACGTCATTTCCTTGACAATGGCCTACCGCGTCAATCTCGGCCGAATCGGGCGTCAATCCGGTTCACAGGCCAACGCGCTCCTCAGCATGCTGATTCAGACTACGATTCTGGGCATCGGCGTCGGCGTCATTAGTCTCTGCTCCATCTTCGATCGGCTCTGGCTGGCCGCGCCCATCCTTCTCGCGTTTGCGGTCGTCGCGGTTATTGCGTGGCTCACCGTGCTTCGGAATGTCGATGCAATGGCCAATGCGCGCCGGGACACCTTAATTGCGAAGCTTGTCAAAACGGAGTAGCGCAAGAGACAGCGCTCGCCTGTTAAAGCCCTTTGCTCGTTCGAAACGCGCGCACAACCTCCGCCGGATCGCGATGCTCGCCGTCAATCGCTTCATTCATCGAACGCATATCATCGGCGCTTATGCGCCCTGCGAGAGCATCGAGCGCATCCTGAATCTGCGGCCAGCGTAACAGCGCCTCTTTTCGGATCAACGGCACTGCCTGGTACGGCGGAAAATAATGCCGATCGTCTTTGAGCACTGTGAGCCCGAATGCCTGGATTGGACCGTCTGTCGAGTTGCCCGCGATCATGTCCACCTGGTGTGCGTTGAGCGCGCGATAAAGCAAGCCCAACTCCATGGTGCGCGGCGGCTCAGCAAATTTCAGGCCATAGGCCGCGCTTAGTCCCGGAAGCCCGTCAGGCCGTTGCTCAAATTCGTAACCCACGCCAAGCCGCCATCGCGGAGCGTATTGCGCCGCCTGACTCAATGTGGACAGCTGATAGCGCCGCGCATCCTCGCCACGAATCACCATCGCAAAGGTATTCTCAAATCCCAAAGGCGCGCCGACAGTGATGCCGTATTGCGCATCATAGAGTCGGCGCACAGTGGCAAGAACCGACTGCGAGTCGCGATCCACCGGCTGCTTCAAAATCGCCGTGAGCGCAGTGCCGGTATATTCTACGTAGCCATCGATGCGCCCCGCAACCAAGGCCTGGTGGCAAATGTAGCTGCCGGCAAGATAGAAGCGCCGCTCAACCTTCAAGCTGGACTTCGCTTCAATCTCCTGCGCCAGCAGCTCACCCAGCACCACCTGCTCAGTAAAGTTCTTCGCGCCAATCACAGGATGATCTGGCCGCGGCGGAGAACAAGACACCAGCAGAACGCAAAACAATCCGGCAATCGCGACAAGCGGGCACCGCTTCATCGCGCGGCAACCTTGAACCTTCGTTCCAGCAGCCCCAACGCTCCATCCGCTGCCAGCGCCAGCAGCGCCGCAGGCACCGCTCCTGCCAGCACCAGCCGATTATCGACAGACGCAACACCTCGAAAAATCAATTCGCCCAATCCGCCCGCACCCACCGCCGCAGCAATCGTCGCAATCCCAATACAGGTCACGGTCGCAGTCCGCAGTCCCGCCAGAATGAAAGACGCAGCCAGCGGCAGTTCAACCTTGAAAAGCCGCTGCGTTCCAGTGAGTCCAAGCGCCTGCGCCACTTCAATCACCGCCGGATCGATGCCACGAATACCTGCGTACGTATTCCGCAAAATCGGCAGCAGCGCATAAGCCGTCAGAGCGAAAATCGCGATCCGCGCCGCGCGTTCCCCAAGCCACGGCAGCGGCAACAAGAATCCAAACATCGCAAGCGACGGAATCGTCTGCAGAATATTCGTAACGCCAATGATTGGCCTGGCCCACCGCGGTGCGCGCGTCAGCCATATCCCCGTCGGTACCGCAATCATCGTGGCAAATGCCATCGCCGCCGCAGTCAGCCACACATGCTCCATGGTGAGCGTGGCGATCTCCTCGCCGTATTGTGTGAAGAACCGCGTGCTCATCGTTTCGCCACCGGCCCTGCGCTCCGCTCGCCGCGATGAAAGGCACGCACGTAACCCTGAATCTCCGGCAGATCGGATTTCAAAAACTCCTCCGGCTCAAGACAGGCGATCAGCTCGCCTTCACTCAGCAGAGCAATCTGGTCTCCAAGATAAAGCGCTTCGTCCAGGTCATGCGTAACCAACAAGACCGTCTTTTTCAGGCCTGCCAGCAGACCGCGCAGCATATCCTGCATCTCGCCGCGCGTCAGCGGATCGAGCGCGCCAAAGGGTTCGTCCATGAGGAGAATATCTGGATCGGCCGCCAAAGCCCGTGCCAGTCCAACGCGTTGTCGCTGCCCTCCAGAGAGCTGGTTCGGAAAACGATCAGCATAGATCGCAGGATCGAGGCCCACAGCAAGCAGCAGCTCATGGCTCCGCCGGACCCGCTCGGCCCGTGCGCACCCTTCGGCCTCCAGCACAACCCCAACATTTCGTTCTACCGTGAAATGCGGAAACAGCCCCGTCTCCTGGATCACATAGCCGATGCTGCGGCGCAGCGCAATCATATCCACGTCGCGGTTTGGCTTTCCATTCACGAGCACTTCCCCGCCCGTAGGCAAAACCATGCGATTCACGGTCCGCAGGAGTGTGGTTTTCCCCGACCCGCTGCGCCCCAGCAATACAGTCAATGTTCCCGCTTCAACGCATAGCGAAATATCTTCGAGCAGCCGCCGTCCCTGCGGCGTCGCAACCGTGATTGCCCGAAACTCGATCGCAGTACTCATGCCAATCCCATTCCGCGTCCCATCAGTGTACGGCAGAGATCTAAGTTACTCGTCGCAATACGGACATTGGCCCGTTGGAGCATCCTCGATGTGTTTGAAGTCATCTAACCTCATGATCCGCTGTACCAGCTTGAACAACTTGCAGGATTTCGCAAGGGATACAACAGCTACACTCCCAGGCACATGAATCGTGCACTCCCAAGGAACGGTGGAAAGACACGAAATGCGACGCGTACCGCAGTCCACTTACCGTCTGCAGTTGCACGCAGGATTCACATTTGACGATGCCATTCGTGTGGCTGCCTACTTGAAAGAACTCGGCGTCTCCCATATCTACAGCTCACCCTATCTTCAAGCGGCACCGGGCAGCATGCACGGCTACAACGTTGTCGACCACGAAAAGGTCAATGAAGAACTGGGCGGCGAAGAAGGACACCGCCGCTTTTGCGAGCGCCTGAACGAACTCGAACTTGGCCAGGTGCTCGACATCGTGCCGAATCATATGGCCACCGGCCCTGAGAACCCATATTGGTGGGATGTTCTGGAGAATGGCCCATCGAGCCGATATGCCAATTGGTTCGACATCGATTGGCATTCAGCCGAAGTCAAGTTGCAAAACAAGATTCTCATTCCGGTCCTCGGCGATCAGTACGGTCGTGTCTTAAGCGCCAATCAACTCAAAATCGAGCAGCAGTCCGGCCTCTTCCGTGTCCATTACATGGAGAACCAATTCCCGCTTGCACCTCGCTCCCTCGCGATCCTTTTATCGAAGGCAGCACAATATGCCGACAATGCGAAATTGAGTTTCATAGCCGACAGCCTCGCAAGACTTCCAGTCCCGGAGCCTACGGATCGTGAACTAATTCTCTCGCGGCATCGCGACAAAACCGTCATCTACGAATTGCTGCGGAGGCTTCTCGCAGAGCAGCCAGAGATTTCCAATGCCATCGCCAAAGCAGTCGACGATCTCAATCAGGATCACAACGCGCTCGACGAGGTCCTGAATCTCCAGCACTATCGACTAGCCTATTGGCGCACCGCCGATCAAGAACTCGGCTACCGCAGATTCTTCGACATCAATACACTGATCGGACTGCGCGTCGAGCGCCCCGATGTTTTCGATGCTACACATCAGCGCGTGCTCCATTGGTTGAATGATGGCGTACTCGATGGCGTGCGCGTCGATCACCCGGACGGCCTGCGCGATCCTCAGCAATACTTCGAGCGCTTGCGCCGCCGTGGGACAGACACATGGATCATCGGTGAAAAAATTCTGCAGCCAGGAGAATTCCTCCGCGATGACTGGCCCATTGAAGGAACCAGCGGTTATGACTTCATGAATGTCTGCAATCAACTCATGGTACGGGCCGAAGGTCTTAAGGAACTGACCGGGATCTATCACGGCTTTATCAACGAAGCAGTCGACTTTGAGCCCCTTGCCCGCAACATGAAATTGAATGTCGAGAGAGAGACATTAGGCAGCGATGTCAACCGCTTGACAAGCATCTTCGTTGAGGTCTGCGAGAACAACCGCGACCGCCGCGACTACACGCGCGCCGAGATTCGCCGCGCATTGCGCGAGATCGCTTCTTGCTTCACCATCTACAGAACGTACGTTGTCCCATCGCGCGATCTCCTTACCGACGAGGACCGTAACGAAATCGACAAAGCAGTCGCTCAAGCCAAAGCCTCTAGGCCCGACCTGGACCCCGGCCTGATGGATTTCATCGGAGATGTTCTCGCGTTGCGCGCCCGCGGAAAACTCGAATCCGAGTTCCTCCTGCGCTTCCAGCAATTCACTTCGCCCGTGATGGCGAAGGGCCTCGAAGATACAACGTTCTATTGCTTCAACCGCATGATCGGATTAAATGAAGTGGGCGGCTCACCAGAGCGCAATGGCCTCACCATCGCAGAATTTCACGAGTATTGCGCACGGATGCAGGCCAAACACCCGCTCACAATGACGACGCTCTCGACGCACGATACCAAGCGCTCTGACGATGTCAGGGCGCGGCTCGCCGTGATTTCTGAAATGCCTGCGCGCTGGAAAGCCGTCGTCAGTCGTTGGTTCCGCAGAAATGCGCAATTCAAAACCGGCAGCTACCCGGATCGCAATACCGAATACTTCTTCTATCAAACTCTAGTCGGAACGTGGCCCATCTCCGTCGATCGCTTGACCGCATATATGGAGAAAGCCGCGCGCGAGGCCAAGCAACAGACAAGTTGGACGCAGCAGAACAAGGACTTTGAAGACGCGCTGAAGAATTTCATCGAGCGCGCATTAAGCTCGGAAGAATTCATCGCCGAAATCGAAACCTTTGTCTCACTCCTCTTAGCGCCCGGCAGGACCAATAGCCTCGCGCAAACACTGATCAAATTCACCGCGCCCGGCGTGCCGGATACCTATCAAGGCAGCGAGTTATGGGATTTGCGGCTCGTCGATCCCGACAACCGCGGTCCGGTTGATTACGAGACTCGAGCATCGATGCTGGCGGAATTGAAGGCCGGCCTCGCCGTCGAAGAAATCATGACGAGAATCGACAGTGGACTTCCGAAATTATGGCTCGTTCATTGCGCTCTGAAATTGCGCACGGAGAAACCGGAGTGTTTCGGCAAGTGCGCGAACTACGCTCCCCTCAAAGTCTCCGGTTCAAAATCGGATCATCTCATTGCCTATCTGCGCGGCCAAAATGTGGTCACCGTCGCTCCCCGTTGGAGCGCAACGCTGGCAGGGCGTTGGGGCTCGACATCGGTTGACCTTCCCAAAGGACGCTGGATAAATAGACTCACCAACGAAGAATGGAACGGAGGTTCGACGCGGATTCAGACGCTACTCCAGCGTTTTCCTGTCGCCCTTCTTACCAAAGCAAGCGGAGTAAAAGATGCATAGGTTCGATCTCTGGGCGCCATTCGCCAAGTCTGTCTCGGTGAGCGCAAACGGCAAAAAGTTTCCAATGGCGCATGTCGGTGAACGTGGTTGGTGGCAGGTCGAAGTCGCGGATGCAGGGCCCGGAACCGAATACGGATACCTCATCGACGAAGACCCAACGTCTTATCCCGATCCCCGGTCGCAACAGCAGCCATTGGGTGTACACGGCCTTTCTCGAGTCTACGACCAGCACGCGTTCCAATGGACGGACGCAAAGTTTCAGGCGAAGCCGCTGCCGAGCGCCATCGTCTACGAACTCCACATCGGCACGTTTACCACGAATGGCACCCTCGATTCTGCAATTGAAAGACTGGATCACCTCGTCGATCTCGGCATCACACACCTTGAGCTGATGCCAGTCGCGTCGTTTTCCGGCGATTTCGGCTGGGGCTACGACGGCGTCGCTCTTTTTTCTGTCCATCAACCCTACGGCGGTCCGGATGCGCTCAAGCGATTTGTAAATGCTGCGCATGAGAGAGGACTCGCCGTCCTTCTTGATGTCGTGTACAACCACTTCGGTCCAGTAGGAAACTACACCGGAAAATTCGGGCCTTATCTGAATGACGCACACAAAACACCCTGGGGTGGCGCCGTGAATCTCGAAGGCGCAGGCTCGTTCGAAGTCAGGCGATTCTTCTGTGACAACGCATTGATGTGGATGCGCGATTATCACATCGATGGGTTGCGTCTGGACGCAGTCCACGCCTTCGTCGATCGCTCAGCAATCCATTTCCTCGAACAGCTCTCAACGGAAGTAGAAGCGCTGGGCGCTGCGCTCAGCCGTCGTCTGGTGCTCATTGCCGAAAGCGATTTGAACGACCCGCGCATCGTGATCCCCCGCGAAACCGGCGGATTGGGAATGGACGCGCAGTGGAGCGACGACTTTCACCACGCGCTCTTCACTGTTCTCAATCGCGAACCGGAAGCCGGATACTATTCCGACTTCGGCAAGCTTTGCCACCTGGCCAAGGCGCTTGAGCAAACCTTCGTCTACGACGGAATCTACTCCAACTATCGCCGCCGCGTGCATGGCCGCCCCGCTACGCATGTGTCACAGCACCGCTTCCTCGGCTTCATCCAGAATCATGACCAGATCGGCAATCGCGCCACAGGAGAGCGCATCAGCCAAGTCGTTGGTCTCGATCGCGCCAAGATCGCTGCCGCGCTTGTCCTGACCAGCCCTTTTGTCCCCATGCTCTTTCAGGGCGAGGAGTGGGCGGCAACCTCACCCTTCCTATATTTTGCGAATCATGAAGACCCGGCGATGGCTCGCGCCGTCTCTGAAGGACGAAAGCACGAATTCGAAGCCTTTGGTTGGAAGCCCGAATCGATCCCGGACCCCGAAAGCCGCGATACCTTCGTTCGCTCAACACTAAATTGGAATGAGGTCTCGCAGCGCGAACACGCCGACATGCTGGCGTGGCATCGCGACCTGATTCGATTGCGCCGAACCACCCCCTGCTTGAACAATGGAGAGCCAGGTCACACACGCGTTACCTACAACCAACAAGAACAATGGCTCCGCATGGATCGCGGCTCCATCACCGTGATCTGCAATCTGAGTCAATCCGACCGCACAATTCCGCTACCTGCGCCCAGTCGACTCTTCCTCGCATCCAAAAGTGAAGTTCAAATGAACGAAGCCGCAGCGATCCTGCCTTCCGACACGGTTGCTATCGTGCGCACGAACCGAACCAGCGCCGACGATGCAGGCGAGAATCCTCACCCCGGTTCCGATTGAATACTTGCGGAGTTACCCAAACCCCAGAATTCCTGCCTCCTGTGCGCCACTGCCCGGTCCAGCCTGAGAAAATCAAGACAGAGCCCCGTTCGGGTGATCGCCACAGTAGGAAAGGCTGCGTTGCGTCGAGTCGCGCTGATCTATAATCCGCAATCCGGCCAGCATTCGGCGCAGCGCGATAAAGCAATTCATCGCGCCCTTGCGCTGCTCCGCGATGAAGGCATCGATGCCGAAGCACTCGAAACCGATGCACCCGGAAGCGCCAAGACACTCGCCAAACTCGCCATGCGCAACGGCTACGATACGATTCTCGCTTGCGGCGGCGACGGCACCGCGCACGAAATTCTGCAATGCCTCGTCGGAACCGACGTGGCGCTCGGCGTGGTGCCGTTGGGCACCGCCAACGCGCTGGCGCAGGATCTTGGCCTCGGAACATCGCCGGTCAATGCCGTGCGCAAACTGCTCACTGCCACACCGACGCAAGTTCCCGTAGGTCGCATCTTCTACACCGCCAAAGACGGCGCGGAGCACTCCTGCTATTTCACCGTTGCGGCCGGCATCGGCGCCGATGCATTGCTCATGGCCAGCCTCGATGCCGGGCTCAAACGCCGCTTTGGCTACGCTCTCTACATGATCGAAGCCACGCGCATATGGGCCACCAATTCATTTCCTCTTTTCTCTGCCGTTTTTTCCCTCAATGGCAGCGGGGAAACGCGCGCCTCAGACGTGTCGCAATTGCTCGCGGTGCGCGTCCGCTCCTTCGGCGGAGCGCTTGGCACTCTGGCGCCTGGCGCCGCCTTGCGCAATCGCTCATTGAGCCTCATCACGTTCAAAACTCGCAGCCGCTTTCGTTATCTTCGGTTTCTTTTGGCTGTTGTTGCGGGACGTCACACCTTTTCAGATTACGTCGAGTTGATCGAAGCAACCGCCGTCGACTGCCGAACCTGCAATGGTTCCAAGACAGCGATCTTCGTCGAAGCCGATGGAGAAGTACTCGGTGCCTTACCTGCCCGCATGGAAATCGCGCCGCAGATGCTTACCTTGCTGATTCCGCCCAATGTGCGGCCGTAGTGTCTGCCGCGCTTGCGCAAACCTTGCGAACCACACGCATCTCCGATCTCGCTCACCGATTTGATCCTCCATCCCCCCGTCTGCGATCATCGCTCCGTTCCTCATTGAGGCCCTTCAAATGAACAAGAGGATTTCTTTCTGGATGGTATTGGCGATCTTCTCGACAAACCTCGTTGCCCAGCAGCCCGCGTGGCAACCTGCACCGGGCCATCTCACCTTGCCTCTCTGGCCCGGCGCAGCTCCAGGTGCGCCCACCAATCTGCCGCCCGAGGTCGACACCACGACGCCCCAGCTGCCTTTGATCGCAGGTCGTCCCATCATCCGTCTAGGCAACGTCACCACACCCACCCTCACCGTGTACGCGCCCAAAGCCAACAACACCGGCGCAGCAGTCGTGGTCCTTCCGGGGGGCGGCTACCAAATCCTCGCCATCGACCTCGAAGGCACCGAAGTCTGCGACTGGCTCAACTCCATCGGCGTCACCTGCCTCCTCGTGAAATATCGCGTCCCCAACACTGGCCCTTACCCCAAGTCCTCGGCCGCTCTTCAAGACGCACAGCGCGCTCTCGGCATCGTGCGCGAGCATGCGGCCGAGTGGCAGATCGATCCCCATCGCATCGGTGTGCTCGGTTTCTCCGCCGGAGCTCACCTCGCGGCTGCGCTCAGTACGCATTACGACCAGCGTCTCTACGACCCAGTCGATGCCGCCGACAAACTCAGTTGCCGCCCCGATTTCGCAGTCATTGTTTATCCCGGCTATCTTGCCATCGCCGATCAAGGCATGGCGCCCAATCCCGAGATCCATCCCACCGCCGACACGCCGCCCTCGTTCATCGTGCAGGCCGAGGACGACACCGTGCACGTCGAAAACGCCATCGTCTACTTCACGGCTCTCAAGAATGCCAAGGTTCCCGCCGAGCTGCACATTTACGCCCAGGGTGGCCACGGCTACGGCCTGCGTCGCACAGCACTTCCTGTCACCACCTGGCCGCAATCCGTCGAAGTCTGGTTGCACACCATCCATGTGCTGCCGAGCCAGTAGTAGCTGTTCTCCAATTTCTATCGAGCGAGGGCACGTTAGCTAAGTGGCTTTTTCATCAACCGGGGTCCCCACGGACGGGTCCTTGTCCGTGGGGTGGAAGAAAAAGCCGCCTTGCTCGACATTCAATTTGCCACACATGAATTGGAGAACAGCTCTAGCCCCTACAATCGTTCCATGCGTCTCGCCGTTCTCACCGTCTCCGATCGCTGCTCGCAAGGTCTGGCGGCCGATGCCTCGGGCCCCGCGATCGTCGCGTTCCTGCGTCGGACCTGGCCCGATGCCGAAATCCAGGCCGCATTGGTCTCCGATGAGATTGTCGAGATCAGCGATCACTTGATGAAGTGGTCCGGTCAGGGCCTGGACTTGGTCCTTACCACCGGCGGCACCGGACTCGGTCCCCGCGACTGGACCCCCGAGGCCACACGCCGTGTCATCGATCGCGAAGCCCCCGGAATCGCGGAAGCCATGCGCGCACAAGGCGCCGAGAGCAATCCCATGGCATGGCTCTCGCGCGGCGTTGCCGGACTGATCGGCAAAACCCTCATCATCAATTTGCCGGGCAGTCCCCGCGGTGCCGAAGAAAGCTTCGCCGTCATCCTGCCTCTCATCCGACACGGCTTGGAGACCATCGCAGGAGCCGAGACCCACCCATAATGGGTCACTGCTCAGTCAGACCCAGACGCATCGGCGCTCCAGTCCCGCTAGTCCTCCGAATTTCATCTCAAAGACGGCAAACGCTTTCCGCAAAGGTCTCTGAGTTACTCGCACCGGCCTCAGCCATTCGAGGGTCATTCGTCCCGAAGCCTAGGCAGCATTGCGACTTGGGGTCTCTGAATCCGGCAATTTCCCCGATTCGTTCACTGAGAAACACGAGAAAAAAGGTGTAGAATCGCTCCAACGTGAGCCCCTCGAAAGACAACCCAACGGAGCGCCGCCGCCCCGCCACGGTCAGCATTCGCGATGTCGCGCAGCGCGCCGGCGTCTCCATCGCCACCGTCTCGCGCGCCGTGAATCATATTTCGACCGTGAACGCCGAGCTCGCGCAGCGCGTCTGGAAGGCCATCGAAGAAGTCGGGTACCTGCCCAATACGCAGGCCCGTGCGCTCGTCTCCGGCCGTAGCAAAATGTTGGGGCTCATCGTCTCCGAAATCACCAACCCCTTCTTCCCCGAGCTCGTGCAGGAATTCGAAAACCTCGCCGTCGCGCAGGGCTATGAAGTCCTGATCGGTTCTACTAATTACGACCCTGCGCGCACTGAAAGCCTCATGCGCCGTCTGCTGCAGCGCAACGTCGATGGTGTCGCCGTCATGACCTTCGGCGTCGAAGAGGACTTGGTCAAGAAACTCGTCGAGCGCGAATTTCCGCTGGTTTTCGTGGATGCTGCACCGGACCTTTCCAACATTCACGTTCTCAAGGTGGATTATGCCGAAGGGATTCGCCAGGGAGTCCAGCACCTTGCCGCGCTCGGTCATCGCCGCATTGCATTCATCAGCGGTCCCCTGACGCAGCGCTCACCGAGAGCCAGACGCGAGGCATTCCTCAAGTCGATGGCCGAACTCGGTCTCAAAGTTCCGCCCGAGCACCTGGTCGAGGGGAGCCACAACATGGAGGGCGGCATCACGGCCATGGAGCGCCTCATAGCCCTGCCCGAATTGCCGACCGCCGTCATGTGCTCCAACGACATGACCGCCATCGGTGCGCTCCACGCTCTCTATCGCACAACGCACAAGGTGCCCGAAGACATCTCAGTCGTCGGTTTCGATGACATTCACCTCGCGCAGTTCATGCTCCCCCCACTGACCACAGTTCAAATGTCGTGCAGGGATCTGGCAGCTGCAGCAGTCGAAGGCCTCCGTGCAGGAATCGAACAGGACCACCCCCGGCACGGAAGACGCGAGTGGCACATTCCCACGCGCCTCGTGGTCCGCCAATCGTCGACATTTCCGCGCGGCAGCTTGCCCGCTCTCGTTTCAGGCACCCAACCCAAGCGATCCGGGAGCTAATCCAATACACTCCGCTTGGAACGATTGCCTTGGATTCAGCCCTGACGGATACTCTCAATCCATCTTGTAACTTGGAACGTACCTTTCGTGTCTAATAGCTAAAGGTAAGTCCCCGCGAGGTCGCACCATGCTCATCGGCAAGCCGCCCGATATTCCCTCATCGGCGATTACATCCAAACACAAGTATCTGAACCGCCGCCGATTTCTCCGCGGAGCCCTCTCGACCGCAGTAGTTGCTGGTGCATCCGGAGCCGCCATCGAGCGAGCAGCCGAAGTTCTCTCGCCCCGCACCGCCGTACATGCCGACACCAAGCTCGACACCATCAAGAGCCCTCTGTCCACCACCGGCGAGCAACTAACCAGCCTCGAAGACATCACGCACTACAACAACTTCTACGAGTTCGGCGTCGACAAGGGCGATCCCGCGCAGAACGCAGGTGTCCTGCCTACGCGCCCCTGGACCGTCAAGGTGGACGGCCTCGTCAAGCAGCCCAAGACCTTTGACATCGAAGCCCTGCTCAAGCTCCGCCCCCTCGAAGAGCGCATCTATCGCCATCGTTGTGTCGAAGCATGGAGCATGGTCGTACCCTGGGTCGGCTACTCGCTCTCCGAATTCATCAAGGCCTGCGATCCGCTCAGTAAAGCCAAATATGTTCAGTTCCTCTCCTACTACAACCACAAGGTCGAGAAGTGGGCGTCCGAATCCACCATCTATTGGCCCTACTCTGAAGGACTGCGCATGGACGAAGCAATGAATCCATTGGCGCTCCTCACATTCGGACTCTACGGCGAGGTGCTGCCCAATCAGGACGGCGCGCCCATCCGCATCGTTCTCCCCTGGAAGTACGGATTCAAGTCCGCCAAGTCCATCGTCGAAGTGCGCTTCCTCGACAAACAACCGCCAACAACTTGGAATGACATGGCCGCCAATGAGTACGGCTTCTATTCCAACGTCAACCCCAACGTCGACCATCCCCGCTGGAGCCAGAAGACAGAGCGCCGCATCGGCCTGCCCTTCTACGCACAGCGACGGCAAACCCTCATGTTCAACGGCTATGGCGAGCAGGTAGCCTCGCTCTATACCGGCATGGACCTGAAGAGGAACTACTGAAGCGGAGTTAGCGTCGCTAGCGGAGTCAGCGGTGCTTGCTGTGCTAGTGACAGCTATCGTTGACGTCTAGCGGAGTTAGCATTGGGTCGGATCTCCGCAAGAGTTTGCAGGTTCCCCTAACTGGGCTAACTCCGCTAGCCCCGCTGACTCCGCTAAGAACTATGAACCGATCGACCATCATCCTCCTCAAATCGCTCACCTGGGCCGCGTGCCTCTGGCCCCTCGCCTTACTCGTTTATGGAGCCGTCACCAATACCCTGGGCGCCGACCCCACGGCGAAGATCACCTTCACCACCGGCTACACCACGCTCCTGCTGCTCATCCTCTCTCTTGGAGTCACACCGGTGCGCAGCCTGTCTCCACGCCTAAGCTGGCTCGTTCGCTTCCGCCGGCTGCTTGGTCTCTTTGCATTCTTCTACGGCACACTGCATCTGCTCACCTACGTCGCGCTCTACGCAGGCTTCGACATCCACGCGATGCTCGCTGACATCGAAAAGCGCCGCTTCATAACCATGGGTGTCATCGCGTGGTTACTGCTGGTGCCGCTCGCCGCCACATCCACCAACTGGTCCATCCGCAAACTCGGCGGCAAACGTTGGAATCGCTTGCACAAGCTCGTCTATCTAGCCGCCATCTGCGGCGTCATTCACTATTGGTGGCAGGTCAAGCCCGGCGTGCTGAGCCCGCTGCGCCTCACCATCGTTCTCGCCGTTCTACTGTTCGCGCGACCAGTCCTCGCGTACATCCAGCGCCGCAAGAATCCCGTTACAGCGTGAGCGGTTCCAGAATGACCTCTTCCTCGCCAAAATCAAGCATCCGCTGCGCCACCGGGCTCCAGTTCTTCCGATGCAGTGGCGTAGGCCCCAGCCGCGCCAGCGCCTCCATATGTTCCCGCGAGCAGTAGCCCTTGTGACTCGCCAGCCCATACCCCGGATACTGCCGATCGAACTCCACCAATAGCCCATCCCGGTACACCTTGGCCAACACGCTCGCAGCTGCAATCGAATAGCTCGTCCCGTCACCCTGAATCACCGATTGCTGCCGACAAGGCCACTCGATCGTATCCACGCCATCGATGAGCAAGTAGTCGGGAGCAACCGAGAGCTGTTCCACAGCCAACCGCATCGCCAGCAGCGACGCCCTGCGAATATTGATCCGATCGATCGTCTCAGCGTCCACCGCCGCAATGGCCCACGCCACCGCTTTCGCACGAATCTCCACATCGAGCTCGACGCGCATTTTCTCCGGCAGCTTCTTCGAGTCCGTCAGGCCGCGAAACCGGGTGCCGCATTCCAGCATCACTGCAGCGGCAACAACAGGCCCAAACATCGGCCCGCGCCCCACTTCATCCAGCCCCGCAATGCGCAACGCGCCGCATTGGCGCGCAGCCTTCTCCAACTTCCAGCCGCAAACCGGGGTCCCCGCAAACGGGCGTTTGTTTGCGGGGTGGGAGTTCGGACTTTTCGTACAAGGATTTTTCTGAACGCGAACTGCGACCGGGACCATGCACCCAGTATAAAAAGCAAAACCCCCAGCCGCACGGGCCAGGGGTTCTGCAAAACCGGACTTAAATGGGTAAGCTAGGCCTTCGCGGTCACCCGATCCACTTCTTTCAGACGGGCAGCCTTGCCGCGCAGTCCACGAATGTAGAACAGCTTCGCGCGCCGCACCTTGTAGCTGCGAATCTTCTCGATCTTGTCTACTACCTTCGAGTTGAACGGAAAGATGCGCTCCACACCCTGCCCAAAGCTCATCTTGCGCACGGTAAAAGTGCCCTGCGGGCCGTTGTTGATCGCGATCACCAGGCCCTCAAAGGCCTGCAACCGCTCCTTATCGCCTTCCTTGATCTTTACTTGAACGCGAATTTGGTCGCCAGGCGCAAACGCCGGCAAATCGGTGCGCTTCAGCTTGTCGGCCAGGCGCTGCATAACTGGATGAATTGACATGGTTTCTTTCCTACGTTGAACTCAGAGACTCTAATTTTAACAGAGAATCAGCCCGTGCGCCTAATTGGCATGCCGGCTCGGCTTCCAGCCCAGGAGGCGACTCCTTCCGTTCCTGATTCTTACTCGAGTCCGAACTTCTTCTTGGCCGGCGCGATTACCTCTCTGAACTCCTGCATCTGCGGATCGGGTCCCGGGGGATTCACAACCCGCCCTAGAAACTCGAGTTGCTCAGGTATCGTCAGGTACATTATTCGTCCGAAGTGGTCGCCGCCATGCACAACGTGGTACTCGTGCTTGATTCCATGTTCCAGCAGGATCTGATGGAAGTGCTCCACCGGTCCCGTAAAAAGCATGCTGTCCTCGTCTCCCACTGAGAGATAAATCTGGATGCCCGAGTCGAGAATGCGCCGGCTGTGCTGCGTCACAATCAGATTGGAATTGTTTGCCTCCCAATACGCCGGATCGACCGGTTTGCCGTAAGCCGCTTCCATTTGCTCATCCGTGATCCACCAGTGCATCGCAGGCGTCACATCTTTCCAGTAGAGAACCGGCTGCAATCCCGGTGAGATCACTGCGATTCCGCCATACATTCCGGATGCTTCAGCCCGATCCGCAGCGTTCCCTCACCGCCCATCGAGGCTCCCATCAACAGGTTCTTTTTCGGATCGGAGGTGGCGTTATAGGTCTTCTGAACGGACGTGCGAAACGGGCCGATAATCAGCGACTCCCACTTTTCACTTCCGTCCTTGAAGTCCATGTACAGGCAGGCAGGACCGGCTGTAATCATGGCGACAACCATTTTCGGCAGCCGGCCCGACTTCCACTCATCGTCGAAAACCCCGCGCATCTGCACCAGTTGGTCGCGACTGCCGTATCCGCCATGCAGCATCATCAGCATGGGCAGCGCGGGTCCGTCCTTATATCCGTCCGGCAGCACCACCGCATAAGGAACAGGATGCGGGATCAAATCTGTTTTGAAATCGCCCAGGACCAGCTCTGACGCACACGAGGGCAAGGAAGCGAGCAGCAGAAACCCGAGCAGTTTTAGCATGCACGGAGTCTACCTGAACCGGCGCTCAGCGGATGAAAGGGATGTAGGCACGGACGCGGGAGCGATACTCGAGGAACTCGTCCTGGAAATAAGTCTCGAGCAGCCGGTCTTCCGCTTCCACGCGAACGTCTGTGCCGATCATAAAGAAGGAGACTCCGCCAACCAGCATCGGCCACCACGTGTATGCGGCGCCCGACGCCAACAGCATGCCGAACATCGACACGTACATCGGATGCCGGATCCATGCATACGGACCGGTCGTGACCAGTTCATGATTCGCATTCAGCACCGCCTGGTACCGCCAATGTTTGCCTAGGTGTCGCGTCGCCCACCACGAAAGCGCCACGGCAGGGGGTCCCAGCAGCATTGACGCCAACAGCTCCGGCAACGATTTCTCAAATCCCGCCGGCCGCACATGGACCCAGATACAGACAAATCCCACCACGTCCAGCAGAATCCCCCACTGCGCCGACGGAGCCTTGGCAATCTCCTCTTGCCCGGCGGACCTGCGGTACCGCTGCACAAACGACGCAGCCCACGCGATCCAGCAGACCGTCAGCTCTCCATAAGCGACGAGTTGAAGAATCGGATGAATCATCTTCTGCCCTGACATCAGCCCTGTCGCCTGCCGCGCGATGGCCAGCCTACCGGTTGCCAGCCAAGGGACACAAGCATTCTCCTGTCCTCATCGCTCAGCTGCGCCCGGTCCAGAAGATCGGGCCGGTTCTCCAGCGTCTTGCGCAACTGCTGCTCCCGCCGCCAGCACCGAATCTGCTGGTGGTCGCCGCTCAGCAGCACCTCCGGTGCGGCCAATCCCCCAAACTCAGCCGGCCGCGTGTAGTGCGGATAATCGAGCAGCCCGCCCGACCCGTGCTGCGACCGGGGCACTCCGATTTCATCGGCGGAAATCTCTGAGTCCGTGATGCCGAAGCTTTCAAATTCGCTCGACGCCTCGTTGCCCAACACCCCCGGCACCAGCCGCGTCACAGCGTCCATCACCACCGCCGCCGCCAGCTCTCCGCCGCTCAAAACGTAATCGCCGATCGAAAGCTCCATATCGCAATAGAGTGAATTGATGCGTTCGTCCACGCCTTCATACCGTCCGCAAAGCAAAACTACACGTTCAAGTGGAAGAAGCGCCCGCGCCGTCGCCTGTGTAAACCTGAGTCCCTGCGCCGAAAGCAGAATCACCCGCGTTCCGGCCACAGCCCCTTCCTCAACAGCCTGTGTTCCCGCCACGGAATGGGGTGCCCCATCCTGGCGCGTTTTTTCTGGCGCAAGGGTGGGAGGCGACAATCCTCGCTCCGCCTTCGCCGCGATCCCAAGCGATTCAAGCGCCTCCGCGAGTGGCTCCGGTTTAAGCACCATACCCTCGCCACCACCAAACGGCCGATCATCCACCGTGCGGTGCCGGTCATGCGTAAACTCGCGCAAATCCTGGACCCCCACCGACACCAGGCCNNCGACGATCATATAAGCCCACTCTGCCACGCGTGAGCAGCGCGATACCGACTCCGCTCGAATCTCTCGCACGGGCAGGGAAGCGCGAATCCCACTTCACAGCGCCCCGCCTGCGATTGTGGTTTAATACGCCCATCGAAATATGCCCGACATTGAAGCTCTCCTAACCCGTTGGCAATCGGCCGGAATTCTCGACGCAACCATCGCCACCCGCATCCGCGCCTGGGAGTCCCAGCAGAAACATCCCACCGGCATTCGCTGGCAGGGCATCGTTGCCCTAATCCTCGGCGCCATCCTCCTCGCCAGCGGCGTGGCGCTCTTCGTCTCCGCGCATTGGGATGAATTCGGCCCCGGAGCCCGCCTCACCATCGTCCTCGCCATGGTCGCGCTCTTCCATCTCGCCGGAGCGTACACACGCGCGAGCTTCCGCAGCCTCTCCACCGCGCTCCATGCCGTAGGCACGGCTTCCACAGGCGCGGCCATCGCGCTCGTCGGCCAGATCTTCAACATTCAGGAACACTGGCCCGCCGCCATTCTTCTTTGGGCTCTGGCCGCACTCGCCGGCTGGGCTCTGCTTCATGACGAGGCCCAACAGATCCTCACCCTGCTTCTCATTCCGGCATGGCTGTTTTCCGAGCTTGAATACTATTCCCAGAGCCACATTGGCCAGAGCGTCTATCTCGGCCGCTTCCTCTTCGCGTGGTCCGTTCTCTATCTCACGTTCTTTCTCGACACGAAGCGCAAAGCTGTGCAGGGCATTCTCTTTGCTGCCGGGGCCGTCGCGGTCATAGTCGGCGTCGTCTCCACGCTGGAGAGCTGGACCACGTGGGGAGAACAGACGTCCCTCCCGCTCCATGTAAAATTCTGGGGCTGGGTCGCGATTGCCGTTCTGCCCCTGTTTGCCGCGCTCTTCCGCTTCGGCAAAAGCTTTGTCCCTGTTGCCGCCGCCGTCCTGGTTGCTGCTGTTTTGCCGTGGTGCAGCCACACATGGGTGGTGCGCTCCAACTATCCGCAGGCGTATCCAAATTCCTATACGCAAAGCGAACCAACTATCTTCGCGCACGCGCTCGTCGCGGCCATCGCAATCTTCCTCATCTGGTGGGGCGTCCGTCAGGCTAGCAAGGCACTGGTCAACCTCGGCATCGTCGGCTTCGCCATCACGGTCGTCTGGTTCTACTTCAGCAATATCCTCGACAAGTTCGGCCGCTCCCTCGGCCTCATCGGCCTGGGCATTCTATTTCTCGCCGGAGGATGGGCGCTCGAACGCATGCGCCGCCGACTCATCGCCCAAATGTCGCCGTCCACCGCTGCCACAGAGGCCGTGCAATGAAACTCGCCAAAACCTCTCTCGCGCTCCTCGTCATTCAACTGGTGCTGGTCTCCTCCATCGCCGCCAAATATCTCTACCAGCGCTCCACCTGCCCGCGCGTCTGGACCCGCACCGTGATGTACGATCCCAGCCTCATCATGCGTGGTCGCTACCTCAGCATGCAGCTAACAGTCGACGGCTGCCAAAGCACGCTCCCTTCCGCAAAAGAAGCTGGGTTTCCACGCAACCTAGACGGCGTCCCCAACGGAACCAACTTCTCCATCGCCGCACAGCAGCCGGTCGTTTTCCCTGCGAAGCTGGCAGTCAACGGCAACAAGCTCGTCGCCATCCGCATCTCGGACAACGACGATGATTCCTCAGGACAGAATGTGATTGCCGTCTCCCGCGCGTCCTGCGATCGGATGCGCCTCAGCGATCCCGTCAACTTCTATCTCGCCGAACACGCAACCAGCCCATTGCCCGTCAGACCAGGCCAGGAACTCTGGGTCGAAGTCACCGTCCCACCCAAAGGCCCACCCCGCCCCATCCAGCTAGCCCTAAAAGACAACGGCGCCTGGAAGCCGCTGGCCTTTCAGTAGAGATTCAAGTCTCTGATCGCTTCATCCAGCACGAAAGTGGGTGCCACAGGTCTCGCCTTTGAGACCTGGGAAAGCAACGAACCGAAATCAACTTTTGGTATCCTGAGCGACCCTGACTTGAGCGTAGTGAAGGGGAAGGGGAGTCAAAGGATCTGCGGTTCAGGAAGCGTCAATCCTCAACGAGATGGTGCCCCATCCTAGCTTCGCTAGGGTGGGAAAGCACGAATATCAACACTCAAGATCGCGCATCTCTCTATTCCGCCTCATTCAACTCAACCAGCCCCTCAGGCAGCACCATCTCTACCCGCTTCCCCTCAACATCCAGCTTCCGCAGATAGCTTTGAGCAAACGGAACCAGCACCTCTCCACGCTTCCCGCGCACCAACAGCAACGGCGCCGGCCCGGCAGTCTTATCCACATCCTCGATCTCGCCCACAATTACCGGCTCCGCATTTGCCACATCCACCAGCACACACCCAATCAAATCGCCGATATAAACCTCATCCTCACCCAGTCCCGCCCGCTCCGCCCGCGGAATCGCCACCACCAACCCCGCCAGTTTCTCCGCATCCGAAATCGAATCGACTCCAGCAAAGTGCAGCACGATGCCGCCCTTATGCAGCCAGTGCGCAGCCAACTCAACCTCGCGCGGAGCCGCAACCGAGGCCCCAGGCGCAACCGCTCCGCCAGCCGAACGCGCAGCGCCACCTTCGGGCAGCAGCCAAAGCCGCTTCCGCTCCACAAATTTTTCAGGAAAATCAGTGAGAATATCGGCGAAGACCTCGCCCTTACGCCCCTGAGTCCGGCGAATCCGCGCGAGCCAAACCCATTGCTCCGCCGCGGTCATTCACTCCCCCAGCAAAATGTCACCCGATGATGCGGCCCCCAACAAATCCGAGGCAAACACAGCGAAGACTAAGCCTCGTCGTCCTCTTCCAGGATGTCGAGCGTGTAGCGATGATGCAGCTTCATGCTCACCGCGCCCAGAATGGTGCGCACCGACCGCGCAGTGCGCCCCTGCTTGCCGATCACCTTGCCCACATCCTGCGGCGCTACCCTCAGCTTCAGGACAGTGTTTTCGTCCCGGCCAACGGCCTCTACCTCGACGGCTCCCGGTTCATCCACCAGGGCCCGCGCTATCTCGCGTACCAGCTCTTCTACAGCAACCATATCGTGTTGGGTCATCTACTTGCCTCTGACCGTTTGCAGCCCAAAAATCACCCATTTGGATGTGTGCGCGAATAGTAGCACACCTGTGCGCCGCCGTCAGCAACTCGATGAGCGGTTTTTCGAGTCCCTTGCGTGTGCGAGGGAAGAAGGGAAGGCGGGACTAAGCGGCTGCCGGTTCCGGAGCCGCCGCAGCCGGATGCTTCTCTACAATCTTGGCCACCGTCGGCGAAAACTGCGCGCCTACACTGCGCCAGTAGCTGATCCGCTCGTGCTTCAAATCCACGGTTGCCGGATTGGTGCGGGGATTGTAAGTGCCGACGACCTCGATCGAACGGCCATTGCGGGCACGGTCCTTCTCGATTGCCACAATACGGTAGTAGGGCTGCTTGCGGGCGCCAAAGCGCGCCAAACGAATCATGACCACGGCGATTCAGTTCCTTTCAATTTCCAATGCTGTGCGATGTCTCAGCGTGTTCAGCCTGGCTTGTTCAAACTTATTCAAATTGCCCAGCCGCAACCAAAGCGGCCCCAGCCAAACGAAAGGCCAGACACATAGTCCGGCCCGCGCAAGACTCAACACCTAAGTATCGCTGAAAATGGGCATTTCAAGCAAGCGAGGGCCTTTCGCGCATGCTTCGCTACCTGAAAAGGTGAAAATCAGTCCGCCGCCTTGTGTTCGCCGTTCGTCAAGAGCATAACCCTGAGTTCGTCGATGGAAAAAGCCGGTCGCCTGCGGTGTATCATCCGGTGGCAATTGGCACACAGCACGGCGACCTCGGCTATGCTCGTCCGAACCGCCTCTGTCCACTCTTCTGGTGGTCTTTCAGAAAGGGGGTTGAGATGGTGCACCTCGGCGAAATCCTGACCGAGAGCCCCGTATATTTTAGCGAAATCGAATCCGCATAGCTGGCAGCTACATCCGTAGACATCCTTGGCCTGCTGGGCTAGCCGGGGATTCCTCTGAAAGAAACTCCGCTCCGCCTGATGACGAAGACCCTCTTCAAACTCAAATTCCACCCATTCGCTTTTGCTTTCTGTGGTGGGCTCCATCAACGAAACTGGCAATTGACGAGCCGTAGCCCCTGACGCCGATATGAAGGGGCCCTCCGTTTCTGCATCAGGAGGGAGGTTTCTGTAGTCCGCCAGAATAGGAACATTGGCAGAAAGAAGTTGCTCGTCAAAATCCGATCTCCACCGGGGGTCCGCAACGCCGTACCGAGTCGCAGAGGTACCTCCAAGCGCCGGAAGGTAGAGATCATCAGGTTGGATCGCGCGTCGAGTCGGTACAACGACCACGTATGGCTGACCACTACTTACCAGGGCTTCGGCCTTTCGCTTTCCCCTTCGTATGAATTCGACATGCACACATCGTTTGTATTGAGCATATGGTCCCACCCATATCTTCGCCTTCTTAGCGTCAATGCGGACGATGTTGGGCCAGACGACGTTGCTAGGCGTGTATATGGTGACGTCTTCGAATTCCTTCGGCTCAAGATCCACCGAACTAATTTAGCACCGTCAGTCGAGCCAGGCATCGCCGCTATTTATCCCGCCGGAAACAAAAACCTCATCATAGGCCGCACCCGCGTAGCCCAGCTAGCCTCGTCATGCGTGCCCCCATGCACCTTCTCAAAATGCAACGTCTCGCCCGGCCGCCAACCATTCGCCTTCAGCCGCCGCGCCAAAAGCTCCACGTCGCGGCAGGTCTTGTGTCCCTCTCGGTCGCCCACATCCAGCCAGATCCGAGGCCGCTCCCAAAGCTGCGGCGCATGCTCGTTCACATAGCCCACAATGCTCTTGTGATTCCACCAAACGCTAGGCGACAGTACCGCCAGCTTTCCAAAGCAATCCGGATGCCGTAGCCCAAGAAAGAGCGTCACCAACCCCCCGAGCGACGATCCACCCAACCCCGTCGACGTGCGCTCCTGCCTCACCCGATACTGCGAAGCAATCCACGGCATCAGCTCGCGCGTAATCATCAGCCCGTAGCAATCCGCCTCGCCGCCGCCCATCTGCCGGTTTTTATCCTGCGTATACTCGGCCAGGCGCTTGTCGCCAGTGTTGTAGATACCCACAATCACCAGCGGCTCAATCTCGTCCGCCTCAATTGCCGCATCGGCGTGCTCCCGCACCTGCCACGTCCGCCCCGGCACAAACGAAGTCCGCCCATCAAACAGATTCTGCCCGTCATGCATGTAAAGCACGGGATAAGTCCGCTCCGCCTCCTCGTCATACCCCGGCGGCACATACACAAGCACATCCCGCTTATCGGGCAGATAGATACTGCCGAATTCGCGATGCACCCGCAGCCGCGGATGCGTCGTCGCGTCGTCCGCCGCCGTCACCTCTTCGGGCAGATCCCCGTTTGGCTGTTCTTCCAATTTCAATGTTTGCGATCTTTCAATTGGTACGAAAATGGGTGCCCCAGGTCTCGCTTTTGAGACCTGGGAAAGCACGAACCCCAAAGCGCGTAACTAACGCGGTCAGAAACCCCAGCCTCTTTCAACCCCTCAACCACAAACCCGCGGCTGTTACAGTATCAAGAAAACCGCCGTTCTCCAATTGCACTAACTGGGAGAAACATGAACCGCGAGTATCACAAGTGGTATTCGAGCCGCCTCGGCCGCGACATGGAACTGCTCGTCTTCGGCCACGCCGGCTTGCCCGTTCTCGTCTTTCCCACCTCCGGCGGCCGCTTCTACGAGTTCGAAGACCGCAACATGATCGCCGCAGTCTCCAGCCGCATCGACGGCGGCCATCTTCAATTCTTCTGCGTCGACTCAGTCGACATGGAGAGCTGGTACAACCGCAATGTCCCTCCGCGCTGGCGCATCGCGCGCCACGTTCAATTCGAGGACTACCTCATCCACGAAGTCGTCCCGCTTATTCGCCAGAAAAACCACCACACGCATTGCGTCTCGCTCGGCTGCAGTTTCGGCGGCTATCACGCCGCCAACATCGCCCTCCAACATCCCGATATCTTCACGGGCCTGCTCACCATGTCGGGCGCATTCGACCTATCCAATTTTCTCAACGGCTACTACGATCAGGATTGCTATTTCAATCTGCCCACACACTACCTGCCGAATCTGAGCGACCCCTGGTTCTTCGAGCACTACCGCCGCAACACCTACATCCTCGCCACCGGCTGGGACGACCAATGCCTCGGCCAGAATGAGAACCTCGACCGCATCATGAGCTCCAAAGGCATTCCGCACAAACTCTACACATGGGACACATGGAACTCCCACGACTGGCCCACCTGGCAACGCATGATCCAGGAATATTTGTAGAGAAGAGAGAAACAGAAGACAGAGAAACAGGAAACAAGAAACAAGGCATTGGAAGCCATTGAAATCTTCCGAGCACCGCAAACCCGCTTACTTGCTAACTCGCTGACCGGCTAACTCGCTATCACTCAAATCAAATCAGGAGGCCTCGCATGTCCGAACTCAACCCATACGCCAAATTCCTCGACGGACGCTCTCTCGACACGATCCTCGCCTCGACCCCGTCCGCAATCGCAACCCTGATCGAAACCATAGGCCCCCAAAAATCCACCACCCCACCCGCCCCCGGCAAATGGAGCGCCGCCGAAATCGTCTGCCACCTCGCCGATTGCGAACTCACCTTCGGCTTCCGCCTCCGCCAAACGCTGGCCGAGGACAACCACGTCATCCAACCCTTCGATCAGGAAAAATGGGCCGCAACCTATCCGGGCATCGCAGCCGCGCAAGCCCTCGCCGTCTTCTCCGCCGTGCGCGACTGGAATCTGAAGCTGATCGCCAAAACATTGCCCACAGCAGCTGACCGCAAGGTCACACACCCCGAGCGCGGCGCCATGACCTTCAAGACCATCGTAGAAACCATGGCCGGCCACGACTTGAACCACCTGAGTCAGTTGCAGCGCATTGCCCATTAAGCAGGCGAGAACAGATCCGATTGCCCCCGTAAGTAGGTCGGTTCCAACACCAACATCACCCCATTGCTTCTTTCTTGCGCAAAGTCAGATTGTGTCAAAATGAGTTGGTCCCGCAATCGGTGATTGTGCAGCGCCGACCCTTCGCCCCTTCTGCAACTCGCAGTTTTTGCTGGAGCATCTTCTTTCGGTTTCATTCGAGCATTCGATCTAAGCTCACCCTCCGGCGACTGGACCCTGTCGCTACTCGAAGCTGTCGCGCTCGTGACCTTCGCCAACATCACCCACCGATTTGTCGAACGCCCGGGCATCGATCTCGGACGAAGGCTTCCAAATCGCGCTCGCATGTCCAGCCCTCAATCGTAAAACACCTTTCCTCCGACCCAGTCGATGGTTCCCAAGCAAACCTCATGCATGTTTGCACTGCTACGAAAGTGTTATGCCGCAGTTGGCGAAAAAACTCTCGGCGCTTCTAAACTGTAGTCACGATTCCGAACCGCATATTCAAAGACGATGATCGCAATTTGTTTCACAATAGACACAGTTGAAAAGATTCATCTATAAATAAAGCTCGGGAACTCCTCCATCATTCGGGAGCCGCGAGTCAAGATCCCCACGACCTTTAGCGAATACAGCAGAGATATCTACGTTCCGAGGAGTGCATTTGCTCGATTATTACTCCATCTGGCCTTTCTTTATTGAACTTGGAGTGGTACTCGCAATTGCTGCGACACCGCTGTTTCGCGCTGCCGATTCTCCGCCAATTCCTGCCAGTGGCCGCATTGAGAATTTCGATGGATTGCGCGGGTTTCTTGCACTAAGCGTATTTTTCCACCACACTGCGGTTTACCATCAATATCTGCGCTATCGAATATGGGAATTTCCGCCCTCCCGGTTCTACGCGCTTTTGGGACCAGCGGGTGTTGCCATGTTCTTCATGATCACCGGCTACCTCTTTTACTCCCAGGTACTGAAAGCAAACGGCAGGCCAGACTGGAGGAAAATCTACGTCGGACGGATCTTTCGCATCCTCCCGCTTTACTGGTTCGCCGTCGGGCTCGTTCTAATGGGTGTGGGGATTCATACTTACTGGCACCTTAATGTTCCGCGGCGTATGTTGTTGTTGCAGATCGCCCGGTGGGGGGCTGGCGGCGTGTTCGAAGAAAGTTGGATCAATAACTATGTCAATACGTCTAGGATCACTTTATTTGTTACATGGACGCTTCGCTATGAATGGTCCTTTTATTTGAGCCTTCTCGCGCTTGCAATTCCGGCGCGCTGGCGTTGGCCCGGACTCCTTATGCCCCCCGCCCTCCTCATTTCCGTGATCGGGTACCAGTTACTTGCCACCCAGACCGAGAGACCCTGGATCTGCGTCGCCTTGTTTCTTGTTGGAATGACCACAGCTGCCCTTAAAGCTGCGAAACCGCAGCTTCGGCTTCGGCGGAATTTGGCATCCTCAGGTGTCATCCTGCTGCTGGTCCTCGCCTTTTTGGTCTTTACAGACCTCTACAAGCCCCCCCCAGTTTTGGTCCTCGGAGCTGCCTTTTTTCTCATCGGCTTCGGCGCAGATCTCTTCGGTCTCCTCACAAGCTTTCCCGCCAGGCGCCTCGGGAACATCAGCTACGGAATCTATCTTCTCCAGGGGCCAGTCCTCGCCGTCTTCGTCGCAAACCGATCCATTCGCGCGCTCGATCTTCAGTCGCCGTTAGGCCATTTTCTTGTGTCGCTCTTGGAAGCCATCGCGCTGGTGGCACTGTCAACCCTCACCCATAGGTGGATCGAAAGACCAGGAATCGACCTTGGGCGCCGGCTTCTTTCCACACGGAATATGAAGCACCATCGAGAATCAATGACGCCCGCTTAGACGACTGTTTCCGTTTTTTTCATTTTCCAATTGGACCTTGGTGCATTTCTATCTGCTACGAAAGTGGTAGACCTTCGCTGGCGAAGGAAATACGCGGCATTCTAAAATAGTGTTGCGAGTGGCAACACGTTATCAGAGGCGATCCCTTTCATCTGCGGCACAATGGATCGGCGATCCTGATATCCAGCTGTTTCCCGGCGCGCTATTTCCATCGGATCGAGTGCACAGAGATATAGGAGACCCCTTGCTCAACTATTATTCGGCTTGGCCCTTCTTTCTCGAAGCCGGATTGCTCTTCGCCCTTGTGTCGACGCCTCTGTTTCGCACTGCCGATTCACCCCCGATTGCCGAAAAAAGTCGCATTGAAGAATTCGACGGCCTGCGCGGGTTCCTTGCGCTCAGTATCTTCTTCCACCACACCGCGTGTATCAGCAGTATCTGCGTTATGGAATGTGGGAGTTTCCGCCTTCGCACTTTTACTTTTACATCGGCCAGTTCAGTCTGGCTATGTTCTTCATGATGACTGGCTATCTCTTCTATGCCTATATCCTGAAGAAAAAGGGTCGCCCCAGTTGGAGCAAGATCTACTGGGGTCGGATTTTTCGCCTTGTCCCCGTGTATTGGCTGCTGGTCGTGATCGTGTTGTTTGGCGTGGGACTCCAAACAGGCTGGCATAGGAATGTTGGTCGGTTCGTACTTGCGAAGCAGATCGCGCGATGGGCTGCAGGTGGGCTGTTCCTCGAAGTTCCAATTAATGGGCTTTGGGCCACGTCACGCATGACGATGAGCGTCACCTAGCGCTTCAAATCGAATGGGTTTTCTGTCTGAGTCTCCTCGTCCTGGCCATTCCGGCTCGCTGGCGGTGGAGCGGGCTCCTGGTCCCTCCGGGATTGCTTGGTTTGGTCATCCTCCACGAGGCGCTGGCCCCGCGACCCACGAGGCTATGGCTTTGTGCGGCCATGCTTCTCGCCGGAATGTCGATTGCAGGGTTTCGCACGCTTGTTCCAAACCTCAGGCTGACGAGGTGGCAAGCTTCTCTTGGAACCGCGTTTCTGCTCCTCGTCCTGGGAGCGGACCCATTTGGTCTCTTCTCAAGCGGGCCCGCTCGGCGACTCGGAAACATCAGCTACGGAATCTATCTTCTCCAGGGCCCAGTTTTTGCAGTCGCATTTGCCAACCATCGTATTCGCGGAATCGAGTTAGGGTCGCCGCTGGGTCATTTCGCGGTTTCTACTGCGGGCGCGATCATGCTCGTGATCCTCGCAACCTTCGCTCATCGTGTCATCGAAAAGCCTGGTGTCGAGTTTGGGCGACAGCTCCTGCTGAGAGAATCTGCTATCAAGGATAGCGTGCCCTTTGGCGTGCGCCCAACATTGGCCAGCACTGCAGCAGGCGATTAATCCATTGGCCTACTGGGCCAGCGACCGGCCACGCGGGTGCCAGCCTCAGACGCCCTTCGATAATTCCTCGCAGCTCTCACTCTCGCCTTGTGCGTGTACATTCCGGCCGCCCAACATCGCCGTCAAAATCACCTGCGCCGTCGCCTCTTCATCTTCCAGCGAAGAAATCATCATGTCGTACAAATGAGGATTGTTCCACGCCTTCCCAAAAGTCTGCTGCAAATAGCGCGCCCGCTCCCCATCCACAGCGTGAATGCGCTCCTCGATATTTACACCCGACCCAAGCCTGCTGCGCAGCCGGCAGACGCGATCGCAGAACGGCGCATACACGAAGACGTGAAACGTATCCTTCTTCTGTTGCAGAATGCACTGCGCGCCGCGGCCAACAATCACGCAATCCCCGTCATCGTGTGCCTGCTCCACAATTTTGCGCGTCATCTCCTTCATCACATCGGGATCGAAGCAGCTCTCTTCCTCCGGTGCAACACCAGCCGCCAGCGCTGCTCCGCGCATGGCCCGTCGGTTCATCCGGCCCATCCATGATTCCGCGCGCTCGTCGAATCGCGTCACAACCTGCGGATCCACATGCGCGGAGCAAGCAATCGCCTCAATCAATTCGCGGTCGATCAGTTTCCACCCAAGCCGTTCCGCAACAATGTTCGCGATCCTTCCGCCGCCGCTTCCAAATTCCCTTGAAACCGTCAAAACCCTGTAGTCCACAGTCTCCTCCGTCCTGCCGACGGTCAACAATTTATACCTTCCGGAGACGGCCTACAGTGCTGTGCGACACATCGTTTTTTCCGCCGGCAATGTCGCGGACCCAATAATCAACTCACTTGTTTGCAGGTGTTTACAGGGGCAAAATTCAAACGCGGGTCTTTGGCTCGTAGGCAACGATCGCTTTCCACAAGAACTCCACAACGCGGCCCATCCCCGGGCGACCTTCCCTTACACTGTTCACAGAATTGGAGGGATGATTCCGATCCCGCTCCGGTAGAGTCACCGCTCATTTCACCGCGCGATTGTTTTGGGAGGCCCAAATTGAAAAAAATCGGCGTTCTGTTCGGCATGGAAAACAGCTTTCCCGGCGCTCTCGTCGAGCACATCAATGCGCGCCGCATCGCCGGCATTCAAGCCGAATTCGTCCACACCGGCGCGCTGCCACTCGATCAAACCCCTCGTTACGCCGTCATCGTCGACCGCATCTCCCACGACATCCCCTTCTATCGCGCCTATCTCAAGCACGCTGCTCTGAATGGAACGGTCATCATCAACAATCCCTTCTGGTGGTCGGCGGACGATAAATTCTTCAACTACAGTCTTGCGGCCAAGCTCGGCGTGGCCGTCCCCGCTACCGTGATCCTGCCCCACAAGCAGCTCCCCGAGGGCACTACGGACCGATCGATGCGTAACCTCGAGTATCCGCTCGATTGGGACAGCGTGTTTGCCTACGTCGGCGAACATGGGTTTCTCAAGCCAATTGATGGCGGAGGCTGGCGAGACGTCTACCACGTCCACAATCGTGCCGAGTTCTTCAAAGCCTACGACCAGTCCCGCGACCTCTGCATGATCTATCAGAAGGCGGTCGAATTCAAGGAGTACTTTCGCTGCTACGTTGTGGGCCAGAAGAAGGTTCACATCATGACCTACGACCCACGCAAGCCGCACGCCGAGCGCTACGGGCAAGACCCGCCAGCCTATGACAAGAAGCTGCTCAAGCGCGTTCACGAAGATGCCCTCACGCTTTGCCGCGCCCTCGGCTACGACCTCAACACCGTTGAGTTTGCGATCGAGGATGGCATTCCCTACGCCATCGACTTCATGAATCCCGCGCCCGACGCCGGCCTCGAGTCAGTCGGACAGGCAAACTTCGACTGGATCGTCCGCGAAGTCGCCGACCTGGCCATCGCCAAAGCGAAGAAGGCCCCGCATCTCCCGGAACTGCGCTGGTCCGCGTTTTTCGGCGCAGAGACGAAGCCTGTGAAAGCGAAAAAGCCGGCCAAAAAGAAACTCGCCGTCAAGAAGAAGGCGTAACTTCAAGCCTGACTACTTGGCTGTTACCCGCACCCGCTACAATTGCGCAAAGCTGTCTCAAGGAGCCACCATGCGCCCATCCTTTTCGCTCGGCATTGAAGAGGAGTACCAGACCATTGATCCGGTCACGCGCGATCTCCGCTCGCACATTGAGACGGAGATGCTCGCAGCGGGCAAAATGCGCCTGCAGGAGCGGGTCAAGGCTGAAATGCACACCTCAGTCGTCGAGGTAGGCACGCGTGTCTGCCGCAACATTGATGAAGCCCGCGAAGACATCTACGAGCTGCGCCGCGAGATGATCAAGCTTGCCAAAGAACACAATCTCGTCCTGGTTGCCGGCGCTACACATCCCTTCGCCGACTGGCGCACGCAGGAGATCTATCCCGACC
>PLKY01000045.1 GCA_003140785.1 Acidobacteriaceae bacterium
TCCTATCAGCCCCTGGTCGAGTTGATGGGCGGCGAGATGATCCAGATGTCACTCGACAGCAATCAAACGATCAACCCCTGGGATCTGCCCCGAGGAGAGACCAAGCCTTCGAACGATCAGATCTCGTTCCTGAAAAATCTGACCCGGCACATGCTGGGAGAAAACACGCCGCCGGATCTCGACATTGACCTGCTCGATAGCGTTCTGCTTGAAGCCATTGGATCAACCTACAAGCGCTGCAGCGCAAAGACATCGAATCCGATTCCGTTGTTTGGCGACTTGGCGGCGGAACTGGCTCACTGGCAGGACCGGGACCGCAACCAGAAGATCAACGCAATGGCCCAGATGGCCTCTACCAAGTTGCGGGCCTGGGTGGATGAGGGGCCGTATGCCCGACTCTTTGATAGACCGACAACCGTCGAATTAAATAATCCCTGGCTCTACTTCAACGTCGAGAAGCTGAAGGACGATCCCCGCCTGGAGCGGGCCATGAGCCTGCTCATCGCCCATACGGCCACCTATCGTGCCTCTGGCATGACCGGCCAGCCGAGCATCGTTCTGCTCGACGAGTGCTGGGCGCTTCTTGAATCCCCGATTCTTGCAAGCGTTGTCGTGCAGCTGTTTCGCACCGCGCGCAAACGCAACGCCAGCGTCTGGGGAATCAGTCAGACGCCGGAGGATTTCGTGGGTACGCCGGACAGGCCCAATGAGCATGGCGCCGGCATCGTCAAGAACGCGACCACGAAGATCATCGGCAAACAGCCCGGCGATATGACAGCGCTCCGGGAGCACGTTCACCTGAACGAAACGGCTCTCAATCAGATCAAGACCTTCGCCCACCCGAAGAAGGGTCACAGCGCCGAGTTCCTGATTGCGATTGGGGAGAAGGCGGAATCGACGCACGCGATCCGGATCGTTCCGAGCGCCGTGGACTACTGGATCACGACCACGTATGCAAGGGAGCGATGGTTTCGCAAGTGGTGGCTGCGCCAGCACCGGCAGTTGCCGCTGATCCAGGCCTACGAGGAGCTTGCCGCGCAATATCCGCGCGGTCTGGCGGAACTGGCGCCGCTTCCGGTTGAACTCTCAGGTGAGATGCAGGAGGCAATGAGCAAATGAGCAACAAAACTCAAGCTGAGACAGAATTCCTCTTGAACGGAGTCGCCTTTGACGCCGACGGAGAATGCAGCCGTAAACCCAAAGCGGACGCTCGCTGGAAGCGGAGACTGCTCATCGGCGTTCTCTTGATCGAAACATGCTTTGCTCTGCCGAAGTTGGCTGACGGACAGTTCCTCAGCATCTTTGACTCAATCTTTAGCTCCATTCAGAGCGACATCGGCGGCTCACTCAGCGCAATCAACCAGGTTGCCCAGCAGATGCAGAAGCTCTATCAGACCACGGTCGCGCCACTTGCAGCTATCAATCAGGCCCGCGGCTTTGTCGCGAACTCGATCAACAGCTTTCGCGGCCAGATGAACCAGATATTCAATACGTCCTTTACGAGCGCGGTCACGCCCGGTCCGCAACAATTCGAAAGCATTCTGCACAGCCGGCTGTCAGCGCAAATCCCTGCCTTGCAGGCTAGCTTCACGACAAACTATGGGGCGATCCCGCAGGTCAATGCAGCTTCGCCGCAGGACCGCGTGATGATGGATGTCGATGACGCTCTGGGCCAGGAGAACCTCAAGACAACCCTCATCGCCGACCAGGGGGGCGACGCTATTCTCCAGACCGCCGAACAGATGGAGAACCAGGTAGCGGTCAGCACGCCCGGCTCCAACCCCTTCCTTACGGCCCAGGCTCAGGTCGCAAACCTACGCTGCCAGGCATTCATGCAAAAGATGCTTGCGGCGGAGTTGCGTCAGGAGGCCGGCCGTATTGCTCACGACAACGTTCTCGTCAAGCGCCGGACGGCGGCTACAGGCGGGATCAACAGCCTGATCACCGGAGCGCTGACGGCGCGATAAGGAGATTTCCATGACGGATCCGACGAAGAACCCCAACAAACAGCGCCGGTCATTCTTTTGGCGGCGCAAGCCTCTCCAAATGAACGAGCCTGCAAATCCCGTGAACGGGTTTGAAGAGGCNNGTGGTTGGCCTTGGTGTGCTGGCGATTCTACCGACACGAGCCAACGGGCAATTCGGCGTCGACATTGCAGCGATCCTGGCTGCACTGTCCAAGATGCAGTCGCTGATGAGCACCTACATCGCCGCGCCGCTCAAGACCATCAATCAGTACGAGCAGAGTGTGGCGAAGTATGAGCAGGAAGTGATGTACCCTCTCGCCGCGATCAACCAGGCGAAGACGTCGGTAATGCAGTTCGAAGGGCAATTCAATCAGATCAGCAGCCTATTCCACGTCAACGTATCGAGTGCCACTCTGCCGCAGTCGCAGAATCTCGAATCCCTTCTGCTCTCACGCAACGCGGCCAACGTGCCGACTGTCTCCGGCCAGTTTCAGAACGTGTACGGCGTCGTCATGCCGCAGAATGCTGCATCTCCGCAGATGAGAACAATGACCGACATGACGGACGCGCAGGCTCAGGACGCAATGAAGCGGGCGATTGAGATCGACGCNNGCTCCCGGCAGCGCTCCGATTCTCGAAGCAGAAGCCGACGTGTGGGTTGTACGGGCAAATGCCTACACACAGGCGGCGTTGGCGGAACTCATGCGGACTCGCGGAATCGATCTTGCCAACCAGAGCAAGGTCTCAAAACTCGCGACGACAGACAACACAANNCCCGAGGTGATGCTCGCGTTCTTTCAAGGGACGCAGCTGAACCTGTTCGAGCGCTTCCTGACACAAGCCTTGTCGGGCATTGACTCGACCGGCATTACTTCCGGGATGCAGAACGTGGCGTATGTCGTCCTGCTCGTAGGCTTCCTGTGGCAGGTCTATCAATCGGCGATGCATGGCGGAGACGTGCGCGGATTAGGCACCGGTCTCATCAAGTACGTGGTCACTGCTGTTGTGATTATGAACTACGGGACGGTGTTTTCGACGATCAACCAGGGATTCGTGAATGCGGGGAATTGGGTTAGCAATGCCTCGGGTGCCGGGAGCCTTTTCGAGAACTGGAAAAGCGACCTTCAGACTCAATTTAGCCAAGCCGGATTCCAACAGATGTGGGGGCTGATCACTGGTTCGATTGCAGGTCTGATTGACGGCATTCTGATCCTTGTGGCCTATCTCCTTTACCCCATCGTCATTGTCATCTTTGGGTTCTTTTACATTTTCTACGGAAGCGTCCTGTATATCTTCGGGCCGATTGTGATTGCCCTTATGCCGCTTGGCGGCGCGAACCGCCTTGCCAAGTCCTACATCGAAAACATCTTCGTCTGGAATGCGTGGCCGATCCTGTATGGCGGCTTTGGCGCACTGCTGAGCGCAGTTCAAATGGGCCAGGTCGGCCAGGTGCTCGGCCAGAATGATTTTCTCGGCGGGCTGGGGAGCGTCGAAGGCTCAATTCTGATCGGGATTGTCAGCATCGTCTACTCACTGGCGATCGCTGTCATTCCTTTCGTNNTTCGTTGCCAAGCGAATCGTCAGCGGAGACGTTGGAAGCACCGCAGTGGCGATGGTCGGTACTGCAGTTACCGCTCTGACCGCGGGCGCAGCCGGCATTGAGGGCGCCATGGCAGGCGTGGCGGCGGCAGGAGCTGGTTCATCTGGCGGAACGGCAGCGGGAACCTCCTCCGGCGCAGCGACTGCGGGTTCTGCGCGAGCGCTCAACGCGCCGGCGGGCGGAAACCAACCGGCGCCGCCGCAACAGTCGGCGATCGCAGCCAATTCAGGAAGAAGCGGCTCTGGGCTCCAGGATGGCTCTCCGACCATCGAGGGCCATGCGGATCAGATTCGCAGCTCGATCAGTGACGTGATGGGCGCCGACAATTCCAGTGAGGAGAGCGGCGGGGCGCTCGCCGTTCCAGCCGAAGGCTCAGATACTGCGCAAGGCCAGTCTGCGGTTGCAGCCGCCAAACCCAATGCAGCTTCCAGATCGTCCGCAAGGAGAGGACCGAGCGTGCATCGCTACAACCTGGGCACATGGAGTGCGTATCATGCCGCCCGGATTGCTGCTCGCAGCCTGGCAGGCGTGGCCAAGAATCAAGATTAGGAGGACTCATGAATACCAGCACCGTTCAAGCAGACGAAGCAACCAAAGCGAGACCGAAGTATTACGAAATGGATGGAGCGCTCCGGGCAAACGCGAA
>PLKY01000101.1 GCA_003140785.1 Acidobacteriaceae bacterium
ATGTAGGCGTCCTTGTGGCCGAACTTGATGATGTCGTACCAGTTGGAACATTCGCGCTTCCCGTTGGGAAGGCCGGACGTCTCCGGCACCTCGACCACGCCGTCTCCATCCGTGTCCAGTGCGTTCATGTAATGCGCCACGCGTCGCACTACCGGCATGAGCGAGCGAACAAACTCCCGGTTGCCGGTATGGACTGCGTGATAGTACACCGCCAGGATGAAGTGCGGAATCTGGTCGTGCAGGTTGCCCCACGGCACTTTGTAGTAGCCTTGGATCCACCACCGCGGCATTACATAGCCGTTCTCGTCCACGCCCGTCCGGGCGAAGAAAGCGAGTTCGCGTTCGGCGGCCCGCTGTAACTCGGGGTTGGCCCGCTGTATGCCGTGGATCATGGGAAACCAGCCCATCTCGTGAAGGCACGGAGTGCTGGCGGGATTATTCCCGAAGATCCACCCCATCCACTGGTTGTAGACGCCGGCGAAACTGATGAGCTGCTTGTTGAGGACCTGATCCGGCAGATGCACGTCGAGCGGACTGCCATCGTTGGGGTCGGGCGCGAAGGACCACTCCTGTTTCTCCACCGCGCCCGGTTCGCACGCCTTACCCGGCCCCGTGCGGTCCACGCTCTCCGCGCCCAGCGTGACGGCGGAAGCGGTCCCATCGGCCACCGCCTTGGCATAGCTGAAGAAGCCCGTGGTAAACCGCACCTTCGCGTTCAGGTTCGAAGGCGCAAAGTGAATGCTCTGTTCGCGGCGGGGTGAGACCACCTCATACCATTGGGCGCCCGGTTCCACGGGAAAGCCTTTAATTCCATCCAGGCGCATGTCCGCATCCAGGAATCCTGGGATTTCCGAATACCGGCCACGTCCGGCCTGCGTGGTGAACACCAGTGCCGGAAAGCGGTCGGCCGTCAGTCGGCAGGCTTCGAGGAACGTGCGCGTAATCCGCCATCGTAGACCGGCGGCTCCGAGTTCTAAGGACCACTCTTCCCGCGCGATGGGACGCTCACCGGGCCCGAGTTCGATGCCTTCCAGTCGCAGCCAGCCGGGTCCGGCAGTGACCTTGGATGGATCCGGCATGCGGCTGCCATGCCAGCCCGACCCTTACACCAGAATGGCCGTGCCGCTGCGTAACAGAGTGTGATCCGCCTTGCCCGGCAAGAGGTTGCCGCTAAAGCCCTGGCCCGGCCAGCCGGCTTCACGGTTCAGTGCGAGGCTCGCAAGGTACACTCCCTCCGGTCCGGCGTGCAGTTCCAAGCGCATCGCATCGTTCTGCAACTCGTGACCCGGCTCAGCAGGAGCCGCCAGCAGGGTCGATGCGGCCGAATACAGAAATACCCGGCGGCTAAACGCAGAAAACAAAGGGAACTCCGCATGTGCCATATCCTCACTGATCCTAGCAGGCTGCAAGAACGGGGGGGACGAGCGATTTCCCGGTTCATGGAACTTCGGTTATCCGGAGGTAATCCCTTGAACGAGCAGTCGGCAAACGGACCGGGCGCTGGTATCAACACGTCGCGGCGCATCCTCTTCGTTCGGCACCCGGAAACGACAGATGCCGGGAATCCGACTCTGCATCTCGCCTTAGGAGCTCGTCTTGTCACACGTTCGCGACAGCCTCAAAGCGCCCAAACCTAAGGGCGACGGGTTCGGTGCTGGCGACCAGGGGCGGCTCGCCATCCTGTTTCTGCTGGGCAGACCGCGGACGGTGCGGACGGCGCGTTTCAATTCCAAGCTTTCGCATTTTGTAAACCAAAGTTGTGCGCGGCAAGCCAAGCCGCGTGGCCGCGCCATCCCTCCCGCCGATCAGCCAATCGGTTTGCCTTAAATTAAAACGTCCAGGATATGTTCCCGCTCGGCATCGGCAAGGGTGCGCGATGTGGCCGCCGATGGCTGCTTCGTCATCTGTTTCAGGTCCGTCAGCGGGAGACGCAGCACCGATTCGGGTGAAAAGACCACAGCGCTTCTACACCGAAATTCTCTGCCATAGTTGATCTAGGCCGCGGCGCTTTCTACGATCAAACCGGCACCATCCGCGATGTGATCCAAAAACCATCTCTTCCAGATCCTTTGCAATCTCGCCATTGAACCCCCGGTTCGTACCGACAGCGAGAGTGTTCGCGATGAGAAGGTGAAGGTACTGAAGGCTCCCGCACGAACTGACCGACACGCAGTTGGATCAACTGTGCATCAATACGATCCGCACGCTGTCGGCAAGAATGCCCCGTGCTACACCTGCTTGGCTTCCAACTCCGCCCAACGCGCGTAGAGCAGTTCCACGCCCTTCTCCGCGGCCTGCAGCCTCTGATAGCACGAGTGCAAACGCGGACCGTCCGACACTACCTCGGGCGACTGCATCTCCGCTCGAATCTCCTCGACCGCCTGCTCGGCCTCCAGGATCCGCGCTTCCATCTGCTCCCACTCGCGGGCTTCCAGGTATGAGAGCTTCTTCTTGAGCGGCGCGGACCGGGTGGGCGGCGGCGCCGCCTTCTGAGCCGGCACCGGCCGTGCCGACTGCGCCGCCTCCCATTGCCAGTAGTCGGCATACAGTTGGGCGCCGCCCTGACCGTCCAAGCCGAGCACGGCGGTCGAGACGCGGTCCAGCAGGTAGCGGTCGTGCGTCACCAGCACCAGCGCGCCGGCGAACTCGGTCAGACTCTCCTCCAGCACTTCGAGCGTGGGGATGTCAAGATCGTTGGTGGGCTCGTCGAGCAGCAGCAGATCGGCGGGCTGGAGCATCAGGCGCGCGATCAGCACCCGCGCCTGCTCGCCGCCCGAAAGGCTCGCAATGGGCCGGTCGAGGTTGCCGGAATCGAACAGGAAGCGCTTCGCCCATCCGGCCACGTGGATCGGCCGGTCGCGGAAGATCACGAAATCGCCGTGCGCGCCCAGTCCCTCGCGGAGCGTCTGAGTCGGATCGAGATGCTCGCGGGCCTGGTCGAAGTAGACCACCCGCAGATTGGCGGCGAACTCCACGCTCCCAGCATCCGGCTGCAACTCGCCAGCGAGGATTCGCAGCAGCGTGGTCTTTCCAGTACCGTTCAGGCCCAGCAGCCCCAGCCGGGTGCCGGGCGTCAGCGTGAAGCTGAGATCGCGGAACAGGGTTCGGCCGCCCAGCTCTTTGGAAATGGCTTCCGCGGAGAGCAGGCGCTTGGTGCGCCGGTCGGTGGCGGTGAAGTCGATCTGCGCCACGCCTTTCACGGCGCGCTGCTCCATCTCCGACAGTTCGCGGATCAGGCGGCCGGCCTCGTCGGTGCGGGCGCGCGATTTGCCGGTGCGAGCCTTGGCGCCGCGGCGCAGCCACTCGATCTCAGTCCGCACGCGATTGCGCAGTCCTTCCTGCGCGCGCTGCTCGGACTCAAGCCACGCCTCACGGCCTTCGAGAAACTTTGAATAGCTGCCCTTCAAGCGCATCAATCCATCGCTGTAGATGCGGTTCAGCTCGACAACTTCAGTAGCGACGTTCTCAAGGAAGTAGCGATCGTGTGCGACCACGATGAATGCGAAACTCGCCGCTTCGAGCAAGCCTTCCAGCCACTCAATGCCTTCGAGGTCGAGATGATTTGTTGGTTCGTCGAGCAACAAGACGTCCGGCTTGAGGACCAGGGCCTCGGCGATTGCCAGGCGCTTGCGCCATCCCCCGCTGAGGCTGCCCGCCTCGGCATCCATACTCTCGCCGGTCGAGTCTGCGTGGTCTGCAAATCCGGCTCGACCCAGTGTTTCGCGTAAACGCTGCTCGCGTTCATTATCAGGCACAGCCGCATTGGCCATTGCCTCTTCGATTGTGCTGCGGACCGTGATCCCCGAGGGATACTCCGAGATCTGATGCACATAGCCAACGCGAGCACGCTTGCGGAATGCGACCTCGCCCGTGTCGGGTTCCTGCTCGCCGGCAAGCATGGCCAGCAGGGTGGACTTCCCGGCCCCATTGGGTCCAATGAGGCCAATTCGGTCCCCCTCGTGCACAGCGAAGAATATGCCCTGAAACAAAGGGGTGGCGCCGAATCGTTTAGAAATGTTCTGCGCATTGAGAATCGGCGGCATTTCTTCAGTTTACGGGTTATTCGAAGTCCTGGCCCGCACAGACGATGAGCGTGCGCCTCCGCTGCCTGCGAAGGTGCTCGCTCGCTGAGTCCTCACCGACAGCCCGGTAAATTATTTGCAAAATGTCGCAGGAGTAGGCTTGTCCTGCTTTCCGCGGGAAAGAGACGCTTGAAACGCTCGTTCGAGTGGCTAGACAATGCTGGCTGATCGAGCAATCCTTTGAGACGGCAAAGGGCGAATGCGGACTGGATCACGCGAGATGCGCCATTGGCAAGGTTAGTATTGGCGGCTGTGTTCTTGCTGAACGTTCTCTGTCGAGGTTAGTTCGCAATGAAGTTCAAGACGTATCAATATTCGAAAAGTTGGACGGATATTCGCGTCCACTTCCAAACGATTTGTGCCGGATCACATGATTGTCATGGAGGTAGCGGTGATATTCGTTCAGAGATTTCGTATCCAGATTGGCGAATTTCTTCAGCCACACATTCGAGAGCACGACGGCATCGCCATCCTGTACCGCGTTGATCTTCCAAACCAGCGCCAGGAAGAGCCGACTCAAAGGGTGCGGGAACAGTTGCAGGAATAGCCCAGGCTTTTCGCGGTCCTTCGGGCCAACCATCATGTGTTCTGGCAGAGGGATGAAGAATTCCTTCTTCTCGGCAATGAGTGTTGCCAGACGCGCCCTATATACCTACTGGGATTTCCTGCCCATCTCTGCTACAGACTTAATTGCCGTGAACATCTCCGGAAAAACGCTGCGTGATCGATCTGGCGCACTCTCTGTTTCGAATGAGGACTATTTCAGAGGAGCTTCGTAGATGTCGCTTTGGGCTCTCTGAACCATCGGAACCAGCAGTGTGCCCCCATCCGGAGAGACCGAGCAGCCGAATTCCAGGTCGGGCAACGCGACATCAAAGTGCCTGAGGATTTGCGCCTTCCCTGAGGCCGCATCAACGGCTAGCAGATCCCGGGTCGAGGGTGAAGTCGATGGCGAAACCATCAGATTTATCCGCTCTACACGGATCTATGGCATGCGAAGTGGCTTCTGGAAATGCACAATGAAACCGAGCCGATGTTTTTGAGTTTCTTCGTCGCACTCGGCCCCTTTCTGCTACTCGCTGCCAGGGACCCGTCAGCGCATCGCTCGCTGATCACCTTCACGGCTTGGTGGAATCTGGCGCATGCTGCCGTAATGACCATCGAAACTGTGCAGGCTTGGAATCGCGGAGTTCATCGAGACTTTACGGATGTTGTCATCTTCGCTGCCATTGGGTTGATTTTGCTGGCACTTTCAACCGCTCGCCGTAACCAAAGCACAGCCGTTTCGCATTAATTGGGTGTGGACTGCCCAGGGTTGGAAACCTGCGGAGGCCTCTACGCGTCAAATCCGGAATCAATTCCGGATGCCCGCGATACTGAAACGCAAACAATAGAGATCTCTCAGATGTCATGCGTCGGAAGTACGATGCTATCGCGATGCGTCAGCGACGGACCCTCCGATTTGACTCAAGAGAATCAGTGAGTCTGAGCAGGTCCATCGTTCAAAGCATTGGCCATTTCTGAAATGCAAAATGCTAATCCCTGGAAGTTCGATCCGTTGTCCGGTCCCGGCAACGCCCATAAAATTCTCGTGCATCGTTCCGGTAATCACGTAGCGTGCCACTAGGGTGTCGCCTTCACCGATAAGGTCTTCAACAATAACTTGTGCGTCCGGGAATACTTTCCAGAAGGCGTAATAAAACTGCCTCACACTTTCCAGTCCTGGTTTGATCCCCTGATATCCATGCACGATTATGTCGTCTGAATAAAGGTGAAAATAGTCGTTTCGTTTTTGGGGATCAGCAAAACACGTGAGCGCCTGTGCGAAACTTTCTCGGTTGGACATTTTGCTAGTTTAGTGACTTTTGCGGCGCGTCGTTAAGATAACCCCAGCCTCCGAAGGTAGTAAATGGCTCGCTCCTAGAGAGAACGCATGGCCTTGTTCAACCCCGCGACAACTAGGGGAGGAAGGTAATCCGTGACGAAACCAACGATACTTGTGGCAACGTGGCGCGATGGGCTGTTCGCAGTCACCGGCGATGAGCGCACGCAAGAGATGGAGAACCAGCCCGTCAGAGGGCTCGCACCGGATGGACGCGGCGGTGCGCTCGCCATTGTCGGCCGACATTCGTTGCGCCGGCGTGCACCAAGCGGCGAATGGACAACCGTCGCTAAGAGCGAGTTCGATCTTTCAGGCTGTATGGCTGTTCGAGACGCCATCTACGTTGGAACGGACGATGCACGCATGCTGCGGCTGAGCGATTGCGGCGGCGTGCTCAATTCTATCGACGCTTTCGACAGCGTCCCGGGGCGGGATGCTTGGTTTGCTGGTTCCGCAATCGTAAATGGACAGCGTGTTGGGCCACCGCTAGGTATTCGGTCGGTCGCGGCCAACTCGAACGGGAGCATACTGTTCGCCAACGTTCACGTGGGAGGCATTCCGCGTTCCATGGATGGCGGAAGAAGCTGGCAGCCCACCCTGGATATCAACAGCGATGTTCATGAGGTGCGCGCGCACCAGGCAAATCCGGACATTGTCGTCGCGGCGGCCGCTGTTGGTCTTTGCATTAGCCGCGACGCAGGAGCAACGTGGACCATAAGTCGCGACGGCCTCCATGCATCGTACTGTTCTGCGGTAGCGCTCTCGGGCGATGACATTCTTGTCTCCGCGTCGACAGATCACTTTGCGGCCCAGGGAAAAATTTATCGACGGCCGGTCAAGCTGGATGGATCCCTGCTAGCCGTCGAAGGTGGGATGCCGGCGTGGACCGAGGGTATCGTTGACACCGGTTGCATCGCTGCAAACGGTTCGTCCATTGCAGTTGCTGATAGAGCTGGCAACTTGTACGGCTCGGACGACTTTGGGCTGGCTTGGTCATGCAGGAGTACCAGACTGCCGACCCCGAGCGGCGTTCTCATCTGTTGAAGAAGGAAGAAGGCGACCACTCCAGTTCATGTCTCTTCCAAGCCGCGCGAAGGCGCATTGGTGGGTCAGTTCGCATTGGGCCTCACCAAACCTGACTAATGGGAGCGCATCATCGCCGAGGTGCTCATTGAGCACTGGAAGTGAAGGGACTCGCCAGTCTTTTTGCGGTTCCGGTCGAATCACCGGTAATAACTGGCCAC
>PLKY01000403.1 GCA_003140785.1 Acidobacteriaceae bacterium
GTTCGCATTTTTCGATGTCGTCATGAACGCTTCGGCGTTGCACCGCTTTACGATAGAGGGACGGCTGCGCGGAGCGCTCGAGCGCAATGAATTCTCGCTGGATTACCAACCGCAATTCGACGTCCGCACAGGCGGGATATCCGGTATGGAAGCATTATTGCGCTGGACGAGCGATGAGCTCGGTGCGGTGCCGCCGACGGAATTCATTCCAGTCGCAGAGGAAACCGGCCTGATACTTCCGATCGGCGAATGGGTTCTCAGAACCGCATGTGCACAGGCCCGCAAATGGCATAGGGATGGGCTCCTGGCAGTTCCTGTTGCAGTCAATGTCTCAGCCGTCCAGTTTCGCCAAGAAGGTTTCTGCCAACTGATCCGGAGAGTTCTTCTTGAAACCGGCTTGCCACCGCAATTCCTCGAATTGGAGCTGACAGAAAGCCTGCTTCTGTCCAACGCGGACGTGATGTTCACGGTTCTACAGGAATTGAAGGAAATGGGCTTAAGGCTAGCGATTGATGACTTCGGCACGGGCTATTCAAGCCTCAGTTACCTTAAGCAATTTCGAGTGAACAAACTCAAGATTGACCGCTCATTTATCCGGGATATCGCGATGCATTCCGACGACGCAGCCATCACGACGGCAATCATCAGTCTGGCAAAGAGTCTGAATCTCAAAGTGATCGCCGAGGGAGTTGAAACTGAAGCGCAAATGTCATTTCTGCGCGAACACCACTGCGACGAGATCCAGGGATATTACTTCAGCAAACCCATAACCGCCGTCGAGGCTGACAGACTGTTAATCGCGCCAGCTCAACGGAATGACGCACTGAGTCGCGCCGTCCGTCTTCCAACAGTTCACTAGAGTCCCGGTCACCGGCCGAACAAATGACATCCGATTGTTACTCCGGAGTTCTTGCGCTCATGAATGCATTGCCGAGAACAAGAGACGACTTGGGTTGGATAACTGAACAGTGAGTCTCAAATGACCCACAGGCGTCGCGGATACGATAAGGTGCACCGGTCAAACCGCAGCTTGATGTGCGCGCCACAATCGCATCCAAACACCGTACTGCTCTCCCCGACAACGGGAGCGTTATCGAACAGCCTGAAGACACGCAGGCGATGTTTCGAACCATTTCCGAGCGAAAGCACGGCTGCGCCGAAAAACAGTGCGGCGCTACGACAGATCGCGAAAGACCGTTCAGAACACTTACTGGTATACGCCGATTGCGCCTGACATCTCTCACCCTGCCTGGTTCGCAGATTTCAGGCGGGATAAGGACGTATCAGGACTGGCCGCTTTTCGTGCCCCAGAGATCGCCGCAAGCGCCGGAGAGTACTAAGGGAACTTGTTTTGTGACCGGCATCACAGACCCCGGACCCCAGAAACGATTCGCATAGGACAGGCAATTGCTTTGAGAGCGAAGAAACTAAGAAGGTCCGTCAGGAACCTGCAGGGGACTGCCGTCAACCAGGGCGCACTCAGACTCAAAAAAAACATTATTTCTACTTCGAAGTGGCCAATTATGAACGTTATTGGAATTAGCGGGTTAGAGAACTCTATGGCGTTTAAGCAGGCTACGTGGCCTGGCTTGGATGAACGCGAATACCGAATTGCACAGGGAATGGACGCAGCGGCCGCTCTCGTGGTCGACGGCAAACTTGTGGCAGCCGCGGAGCAGGAGCGCTTCTCCAGGAAGAAGCACACCGGCGATTTCCCCATCGATGCAATCAAGTTTTGCCTAGCCGAGGCCGGCATCTCGATTTCAGAAATCGACGAGATCGCGCATGGATTCGACTATTCCCCTTACCGCGAGCTTTATCTCAGGGACGAAGTCTCAACCAAGCTCTACCAACACGTCTTCTCCCGTGATGCCCTCCTAACCCAGGTACGCCGCGACCTCCCCGGCTTTCCCGAGGACAAGGTATTCTCGGTTGGCCACCATTTGGCTCACGCTGCCAGCGCAGCTTATACGTCAGGCTGGGACGAGTGCCTGGTGGTAGTGAACGACGCGATGGGGGAGATCGAGAGTCTCACCGTCTACGAGTTCCACGACGGAGAGCTGGAAAAGCTTCGCACCGTCGGCGCCAACGACTCGATCGGGATCCTGTATTCGCTAATCACGCTGCATTTGGGTTTCGATTTTAATTCGGACGAGTACAAAATCATGGGCCTCGCGCCTTACGGCGACCCTGCCCGCTTCCGTCGCTTCTTCGAGCAGGCCGTGGAGCTTTGCGACGATGGATCGATCCGAATTCCGATTTTGAAATTGAACCATTCTCGCGAAGAACGTGAGAATTATCTGGCAACCCGCGCATGGCTGGACGAACATCTCATCCCGCGCAGGCCGCAAAACCATTCCGTCAATTCCATCCATGAAGACGTGGCTGCGGCGCTCCAGGAGTGCCTCGAGCGCGTGGTCATGCACGTTTGCGAGCACTTTGGAAAGCTGACTGGATTGCGCAGGATTGCCCTGGCCGGGGGCGTTGCTCTTAACTGCACAGCGAACGGCAAGCTGTTCCGTTCCCGTCTTTTCGACGAAGTCTACGTTCAGCCGGTGGCCGGCGACGATGGCGTTGCGCTGGGGGCGGCGCTCTATCGGACCTCTCTTGCCATGGAAATCCCGAACCACCGCTTCCCGGCCCCGCTCTTTGGACCCCGATACGACGAAAGCGCAATCGAGGCTGCGCTTCAGCGCTTCAATGGCAAGATCCAATGGAAGCGTCTCGATTCCCTTGAAGCCACCTGCGCCTGCGCGGCGCGGCTCATCGCCGATGGCCGGGTGATTGCCTGGCACCGGGGCCGGATGGAGTATGGACCGCGGGCGCTCGGCAACAGAAGCATCCTGGCAGATCCGAGGCGGCCCGACATGCGCGACCGCATCAATGCCATGGTCAAGAAGCGCGAGGCATTTCGTCCATTCGCGCCCGCCTGTTCGGTCGAAGAAGCCCATCGCTGGTTTGAAGTGGCACCGGGGACTCAGCTCCCTTACATGATCAGCATCGTCGATGTTCGTCCCGATTTAAGGGCCCTCCTTCCCGCGATCACGCACGTGAACGGGTCCGCTCGACTTCAGACTGTTTCGGCACACGACAATCCGGACTTTCACACTCTACTGCGGGCAGTAGGTGAAACGACGGGCCGCCAGATGGTGCTGAATACCAGCTTTAACGTCAAAGGGCAGCCAATCGTGAACACGCCCGAAGAAGCTATCGAGACGTTTCTCGGAACGGGCATAGAGTTTTTGTTCCTGGAGAACTTTTATGTCACTCGTTCCATTGCTTGAGCGGAATCGCACTGCAGTCGATTACCCGGGTCACAGCACGATTGCGGAGCTGTTTGCGCAACAGGCTGCTCGGACTCCGGACGCCATCGCCTTGGCTGCGGGAGACTGTACGCTCAGTTATCGCGCGCTCGACGAAAACTCCAATCGCCTCGCCCACTATCTGAAGAGCCTCGGCGTAAAGCCGGAGACTTTGGTGGGCGTCGCCATGGAACGTTCGGCAACTCTCGTTGTGAGCCTGTTGGCCATACTCAAGGCTGGCGGAGCCTATGTTCCCCTGGACCCCGGCTATCCGAAGGATCGTTTGTCGTGGATCATCGAAGACTCTGGCATGTCTGTGCTCCTGACTACCGCGGCAACGCGCGAGCGGATTCCATCAGGTGGAGATCGCCTCACAATCGTCGATGCGGCCGATCCAGCGATTGCCCTCCAAAGGACGCAACCGGTCCATTCCGATGCCGCCAGCAGCAATCTTGCCTATGTCATCTACACCTCCGGCTCCACGGGCAAGCCTAAAGGCGTGATGGTCGAAAACCGGAACGTCGTCAATTTCTTTTGGGGTATGGACCGAGCTATCGGTCGCGAACCCGGGGTTTGGCTCGCCGTTACCAGCGTTTCCTTCGACATCTCGGTGCTGGAACTTCTGTGGACCTTGACCCGCGGCTTCAAGGTCGTCGTCCATGGCGACGAGGGCACAGGTACGATCGCCGATGAGATCGTCCGTCACGGCGTCACGCATTTGCAAATGACCCCATCGCTGGCTCGTATGCTGACGCTCGATGCGCGCGCGTTTGCCGCGCTGGGTTCGCTGCGACAGATGCTTCTCGGGGGCGAAGCGGTGCCGGCTTCTCTCATCCACCATCTTCGCCAGAAATTCAATGGCGAGATTCACAACATGTACGGACCGACAGAGACCACCATTTGGTCGACAACCTTCCGGGTTGAAGAAGTGGGAAATGCGGTTTCGATCGGCAAGCCAATCGCGAACACACAAATCTTTCTGCTCGATGCGGAACGGAATCCTGTCGCGGCAGGCGAAGTAGGAGAGCTTTTCATTGGCGGCGACGGCGTGGCGCGCGGCTACTTGAACCGCCCGGACCTTACCGCGGAGCGATTTCTCTCCATCCCATCATTTTCAGAGCAACGGATCTACCGCACCGGCGACCTGGCCCGGTATCAGCCCGACGGAAACATCGAGTTCCTGGGGCGCGCCGACTTCCAGATCAAACTTCGCGGCCACCGCATCGAGCCAGGCGAGATCGAATCCCTCCTTGAAGGCTGCTCCGGAATCAGGCAGGCAGTCATCGTCGTCCGAGAGGACCGCGAGGGCGACAACCGCCTGGTTGCTTATCTGGTTGCCGAATCCGCGGGGCCCGATGACGTTGGCACTCTGCGCAAGGCGCTTGAGTCGAAGCTCCCGGATTATATGCTCCCTTCGAGCTTCGTTTTTCTTCCCGAATTGCCACTTACCGCGAACGGAAAAATTGATCGCAAAACCCTGCTCAATCTTCCGGCTCCGAGCCTCTCTGTCCGCGCTGTCGATGCTGAACCTGGAGTCCACCCCAGCCGCGAGCCCGCAAGCGAAATCGAACGGATCGTCGCCAATGCCTGGCAAGAGGCCCTCGGGCTTCCCTCTGTCGGCCTGAGCGATAACTTCTTCGATCTCGGAGCACACTCCCTCACCGTCGCCGAGGTGCAGGCCAAGCTGCAGGAAGTCTTGCGGCGCGAGATTTCCCTCGTCGATCTGTTTCAGTTCTCGACGGTGAGTGCGCTCGCCCGCCATCTCGCAGGATCTGACGCACACAGCCAGGCGTCAGACCGCGCGCAGCGCCGCAGAATGGCCCGGCAGACCAGAAATGGAACGCCATGAAGCCCTCGTCAATTGCGATCGTTGGCATGGCGGGCCGTTTTCCGGGCGCTCGGAACGCCGTCGAGTTTTGGCAGAACCTGCGCGATGGCGTCGAGTCCATCCGTGACCGCTCTGGAACCGAGTTGATAGCGGCCGGAGCAACTGCCGCGGACCTGGCCAATCCCGATTACGTCAAGCGCGCCGCGCTGCTCGACGACGTCCCGATGTTCGATGCATCCTTCTTCGGCTTCAGTCCACGCGATGCATCCATCATGGACCCGCAGCATCGGCATTTTCTCGAGTGTGCATGGGAGGCCCTCGAAGATGCGGGCCATTCACCCCGGCTTTTCGATGGATCGATCGGAATCTTCGCCGGGTCGGGCATGAACACTTACCTGATCCACAACCTGCTCGCCAACCGGCGTCTGCTTGAAACCGCGGGCTTGTTCCAGCTGAAGCAAACCGGCAACGACAAAGATGTGCTGGCCACGCGCGTTTCCTATCAGCTCGATCTGCGTGGGCCGAGCATCAACGTGCAAACCGCGTGCTCCACTTCCCTCGTTGCGGTACATCTTGCTTGTCAAAGTCTGCTCAATTACGAGTGCGACATGGCTCTGGCCGGCGGTGTCACCATCGAATTCCCGCACGGACAGGGCTATATCTATCGCGACGGGGAGATCCTTTCGCGCGACGGCCGTTGCCGCCCATTCGATGAGGCATCCAGCGGCACGGTCTTTGGAAGCGGCCTCGGGATTGTCGTGTTGCGGCGGCTTGAGGATGCGCTCGCCGAACACGACCATATTCGCGCCGTTATTCTCGGATCGGCGATCAATAACGATGGCGCGCGCAAGGTGGGGTATCTCGCGCCCAGCGTGGAAGGCCAGGCCGAGGTGATCGCCGAGGCGCTCGAGATAGCTGGCGTCACGGCAGACGACATCTCCTACATTGAAGCGCATGGAACCGGTACCAGAGTCGGCGATCCCATCGAGATTAGGGCGCTGGCGCAGGCCTTCCGTAAAACAGCCACTGGCAGCGCGTATTGCGGCATTGGCTCCTTGAAATCGAATGTGGGGCATCTGGACGCAGCCGCCGGCGTGGGCGGCCTGATGAAGACAGTCCTTGCGCTCGAACATGCGCAGCTCCCCCCCAGCCTTCATTTTGAAAATCTGAATCCTCATATCGAATTGAAGGGCAGTCCGTTCTTCGTCAACAGCCAACTCCGCGATTGGCAATCCAACGGATCGCCCCGGCGCGCGGGCGTTACCGCATTAGGCATCGGAGGCACGAATGCACACGTGGTGATTGAAGAAGCTCCGGCCTCCGTGGTGTCGCGCCAAACAAGGCCGTATCATCTTTTGACGGTCTCCGCGAAGACCGAGACCGCAGCTAATCAGGCTTGCTCCAATCTCGTCGCCCATCTGCACGCGAACCCCGAGCTGAGTCTTGCCGATGTTGCCTTCACGTATCAGCTTGGCCGCACCGCCTTCGCTCATCGGCGTGCTCTTGTGATCGAGGATTCTCGCGAAGCGATTGATGCCATTGCAAACAACAAGCCGCAATCCTTTACCTCGGGAACAGCCGCGAAAACCGCGCCGCAAGTGGTCTTCATGTTCCCCGGACAGGGTTCGCAATACGTCAACATGGGTCGCCAACTTTACGAGAACGAGCCTGTCTTTCGCGATTGCCTGGATCTCTGCGCGCAACACCTTCTCGAGCCTCTCGGGCTTGACCTTCGACCTGCGCTCTACCCAGCGGAGCAGGAAAAAGACGCTGCGGCGGAACGGCTGAACCAGACCTGGCTCACGCAGCCTGCCCTGTTTTCGATCGAATACGCAATGGCCCGCTGGTGGATGTCGCTTGGCATCGAACCGGCGGCAATGGTCGGCCACAGCATCGGCGAATATGTGGCTGCTTGTCTAGCCGATGTCCTCTCTCTCGAAGATGCGCTCGCCATCGTCGCATTCCGCGGACGGCTGATCTATGAGCTTCCGCCGGGATCGATGCTCGCTGTTCCGCTCGCCGTCGACGACCTTCATCTCAACGGTGTCCTGTCGCTGGCCGCTGTCAATAATCCCAAACTTTGCGTAGTTTCCGGGCCGACGCCTAATATCGTGGCACTCGAAGAAGACCTGGCCAGGGAGTCTGTCGCCTGCCGGCGCTTGTTCACTTCGCATGCCTTCCACTCCGCGATGATGGACCCCGTCCTTGAATCATTCGAGAAGCGGCTTTCAAAGGTCACCCTCCGCCCTCCGCGCATTCCTTACATGTCCAATGTCACAGGCACGCGGATCAAATCGGAGCAGGCCACCGATCCGGCTTACTGGGCGCGCCACATTCGTCAAACGGTTCGGTTCTCTGACAATCTTGCGGAGCTGTTGAGCAAGCCGGACCAGATTCTTCTCGAAGTGGGGCCGGGCAATGCGCTCACGTCTCTGGCGCGCCAGCAGGGCGGCAAAGCCGCAAAAGCATTTCAATCGTTGCCCCATCCCCGCGAGGCCACTCCCGATCTGCGTTGCGCGCTCCAGACACTTGGCCAACTCTGGGTTTCCGGAGTCGATGTCGATTGGGCGAAACTCCATGCGCCCGATTCCGTTCAGCGTGTTTCACTGCCGACTTATCCCTTCGAACGCCAGAAGTTTTGGATCGAGCCGGACCACGTTCAGCCCGCCGCATCGTCTGCCCCCAGTCCTGCCCCGCGCGATCACGACGGTGCGACGGAGTGGTTCTATCGTCGCGTCTTTAGGCCTGCTCCTCTTCCCGCAGTGTCCAGCGCCGAGCCCGGTTGCTGGATCATTTTCCGCGACTCGTCGGGCCTGGGCAATCAAATCGCCGCCAAACTGAGAACAGAAAAACAGCATGTGGTTCTGGTCGATCCGGGTTCGAGTTATAAACGATCTGGAAAGGGAACTTATACGGTCCGGGCCGACGTTCGCGGCGATTATGACGCACTGATTGCCGACGTAACCACAGGTGGGCAAACCATCCGAAAAGTTGTCCATCTCTGGTCGGTCGTTCCTGAAGGCGCGGAAGTGCCGCTCGAGCAGACACTGGCGCGGAGTTTCTATAGCACCCTCTATCTCGCGCAAGCGATGACCGCCCAGGACCTCGCGAAGATCGACGTCGCCCTTGTCTCGAACGGAATGCAACAGGTCGCAGATGAGGCGGTCCACAATCCGGCGCGGGCTGTGTTGCTCGGTCCGGCGCGCGCTATCCCCAAGGAGCTTCCAGAAATCGCCTGCCGTGCCATCGATGTCGATTTCGATCGCGGCCACGCAAAAGAGTGTGCGGCTCAGCTTGTGGCCGAGATGGCTTCTCCGAGTGAGAACACCACGGTTGCATATCGCAGTGGCCAGAGGATGGTCGAAACACTGGATCGGTTCGATCTCTCGGGCGCACCCGAGCGCCACCGGCTGGAGCGTGGAGGCGTTTACCTCATCACTGGCGGGTTAGGCGGCATTGGGCTGATTGTTGCCGAACATCTGGCCCGCGAATTCAACGCCCGCCTGGTGCTGGTAAGCCGCTCCAAGCTCCCTCCCGAGACGGAGTGGGAAGCGGCGCTCAACGGCAGTCAGCACACGGAGCCCGATAAGCAGAGAATTCGAAAGCTTATCGAGATCCGTTCCCTGGCTGGAGGCTTGGTCGTCGCTCAGGGGGACGTTACTAATCCTGACCAAATGCGAAATATCGTTGCCTTAGCCCGAAAGAAGTTTGGAAAGATCGACGGCGTCTTTCACGCCGCGGGAATCCTCGACGACGGCCCGTTGTTGCTGAAAACCGCGCAGAGCGCTGCGCGCGTACTTGATCCAAAGGTACGTGGGACGCTGGTCCTGGAAGATGTTCTTCGCGATGAGCCGCTGACCTGCTTTGTTTTGTTTTCGTCCATCAGTTCGATCATGCCGCCTGCAGGCCAGGTGGACTATGCTGCCGCCAACGCCTTTCTCGACGCCTTCGCGCTTAGCCGCAAAGGCCCGGTGACCGTCATCAACTGGGGCGCATGGAGCGAGGTCGGCATGGGCGCGCGCTCCGCCTCACCTCATCCATGGCTCGAACAGCGCTTGCTCGAAACGCCGCAGGAAAAAGTATATGCAAGCCAGTTCTCTATCGAACGACAATGGCTGCTCTCCGAACACAAGATGAAAATCGGCAAGGCCCTGATTCCTGGAACGGGGTACCTTGAGATGGCCGCCGCAGCTTTCACGCGCGGCGGGTTCCGCAGCCCTATCCAATTCGAGAATGTCTTCTTTCTTGCTCCTCTGACGTTCGGACCCTCGGAATCCAAGGAGGTGCGCGTCCAGCTGCGGCTCGACGACGAAGCAGCTGCGCAAAAAGAAACCTTCCGCTTCTCGGTTTTCGCAAAGCCCAGCTCCGGGCAGGCAGCCGAATGGGTCGAGCATTCCACTGGCCTCATCGCACAATGCTCCACGCGCCCGGCGTCGCGCGTCGATCGCGCCGCAATCATCGCACGCTGCAATGAACGCGAGATTGCGTTCGACGAACAACACCGTACCAAACAGGAACTCTACTTCGATTTCGGCCCTCGTTGGCATTGCCTTAACTGGCTGAAAATCGGCAAGGGCGAGGGATTTGCTGAGCTCCGGTTGGATCCCAGGTTCGCCGCAGACTGCTCCACATTCCTCATGCACCCTGCGATGCTCGATCTGGCCACCGGCTGCGCGCTCTACCTGACGGACGGCTATGAGTCCTCTGCCGAACTTCACCTCCCGCTCTCCTACAGGAAGATTTGCGTCTACCGTCCATTTCCGTCCCGTATGTTCAGTCACATGCGCGCCCGGGAGAAGAACGTGCTTCACGGAGAAGTCGAAACTTTCGACATCACTCTCTTCGATGAGAATGACCAGGTATTGGCGGAGATCGAAGGCTTTGCCATGCGCCGAATCAAGGATGCCGCAGAGGCTGCCGATGCCCATGGAATGCTCCACGAGGGTGGGCTCAGTGGCGGCGAGCAGCCAATTGAGATTGCCGCACGCCCTGGAATTTCCCCGCTCGAAGCCGTCCGTGCGTTGACCCGCATTCTTTGCACGGCAACTCCACCCGCCGTAGTAGTTGTCTCTGACCCCATCAAAGCGTTGGACTCCGTCACAACATCTCAGCCACAGCAGCCAGTTCGAGCCTTTGCTCCCGATGCTGCAACGGGAAACGAGAGCATCTCCGGAACTCTAGCCGCCTGGTGGCAAGATCTGCTCGGCGTGGAACACGTAAGTCTTGATGATGACTTCTTCGAACTCGGTGGCCATTCGCTGGTCGGTGTCCGCCTCTTTGCCAAGATCAAGAAGAAATATCAGGTCGACCTCGAACTCGCCGTCCTCTTTGAAGCACGCACTGTGCGCCACCTCGCCGAGGTGATCGCCAGGAAGAAGCAGGCGGCCAGTGAGGAACCGCCAATCTGGTCTACGCTGGTGCCCATTCAAACGAAAGGCTCGCGCATTCCCCTGTTCTGCGTCCACGCCATCGGAGGAGATGTTCTCTTCTATCAGCCGCTGTCCAATGCCCTCGGACCCAACCAGCCTTTTTACGCCTTCCAGTCTCCGCTCGTCACAGGGGAGATGCGCGAAACGACACTGGAAGAACTGGCGTCCATCTACGTAAAAGAGCTTCGAGCTTTTTATCCCAACGGCCCTTATCTTCTCCTCGGCGCATCGTTGGGCGGGCACATCGCCTTTGAGATGGCCCGACAGCTGAGTGCGCAGGGTGCAGAGCCAAGACTGCTCATGCTCATCGACGCCGGCGTTCCGGGAAGCGATGAACCCTTGAAAACCAGGACAAAGATCCATGCATTCTTGAAAAGGCTGCGCAACGGTCGTTTGACGTACTTTGGACGGGTACTCTCGGGGAAGGCGGCATACTGGAGAATAATGCTGATTCGTCGCATTCGGATCGCGGAATGTGCCGGTTATCAACTCGCGGGCCGGCGCGTCCCACTTCGGCTCCATTACTTTCAGGCGGAAGAAGCTCACATACGAGCTCTCCAACGGTATAGCTTCCAGTCCTATCCAGGAAAAGTCACACTCTTCAAGGCAACGGACCGCGGAGAGATTCTCGGCAGGCGCGAACATCCAACCCTGGGATGGGGACAATATGCGGTGGGTGGCCTAGAGATCCATGACATCCTCAGCGCACACATATCCATACTCTATGAACCCTATGTCCAGAATTTTGCTGAGAAGCTCAAGACAATCCTTCAATCTTGAGTCAGATCGCTATTCCACTCTTCGCATGCCTGCGCAGGCCGCGCGCCCAATCAAAACTCGTCGTGGTCGGCAACCACCCAGCAACTCCCATCCTCGCGAAAAAACATCCCGCCGCCGCCGGCGTCCTTCCACCAGCCTGCTCCGCTCTGCGTTCGTCGCAGACTCACTACCCCGAAGCGCCACGCGGATTTGTCTCCTTCGAATGGCTTCTCCGAAAGCAGGTCCTGGTAATGCGGAACGGGCCATGTGTGATCTAGCACCTCATATTGATCGAGTGCGCCGTCCAACCATACTCTGAAATGGCTCTTGAGCGACGTGGCGGCAGGAAGCGGATAAAGGGCGATAATATGGGCCGTCCCACCACGCTCCAGCCGCAACGGAAGGTCATGGACAATCCTCCGCAAAAGATTTGTGCCTTCGATGCCCCCGCTCCAGAAGTTGTCTCCCGCTTGCGCTCCCCCATCGGGCAGATAAGGCGGGTTCGCAAGCAGCAAGTCGCACGTCCCATCAATGGAATTGAAAAGATCACTCAACACAAACTCGATATTTCTTTTCCCATTCAATGCGGCATTGAACCGCGCGAACTCGAGCGCCCGCGGATTGATATCGAGGCAGACAGCGCTCTCGCAATGATCGCTCGCTAAAATCGCATGCACGCCGGAGCCGGTCCCAAGATCGATGACCCGCCTTCGTGGAACACGCTTCACCAGTCCGCCTAGTATGAAACTCTCCCCCCAGAGCCACATCACCTGGTTGATGGCGGTGTTCTTGCACGCCTGATCCGTCACAATATATTTCCCGTAGCAAGGGAAGAGACAGAGCTTCGAGCGCAGAATCGCCCCATCCTTCTCTGCGAGTCGAGTTTCAAGAATCGCATCAACAAAAGCGGCAGACACGTGCCGCTTCAAGCGATCCACCGGCACATCATTTCCGTCAATAAAGAGCTCCAGCAGCGTATCGACTCGGTCGCCTTTTTCCGGTACCCATTTGCGCCGGAGGGCAGGCCAGAAATTCACGCCGAGGCGCGGAAATACGCCGAGCCGTTTCGCACAATTGGAGAGGGTGTACTCGCACCGCGCCAACTCGCCGGCGATGTTCTCCATCCGCCGAGAATCAATGAGAATCACCGGCGCCAAAACGGATTCAGACTTAGTGGCAATGAGAACCATCTTCACGTTCTCCGTACTTGCGTTGTCGGGTCCGTCGAATTCAGGCCCGTCGGTTGCAGCGGATACCAAACTTCGATCTCGCGCTGAATACGTAGAGCCGCTGCCAGCGGCGGCCTCGTCTCGAAGATTTGAAGTTCGGACTCAACAGCCCGTTCGACGAAAATGGCGATGCGGTGTCCAGCGCGGTCCAACAGGCAAAAACGCCAACGTTCAGCCTCATCGTCAAGGCACGAGTCCAATTCCAGCCGGATCCCCGCCGGGCTTCCAAAGAGGAATGAAAGCTTGTTCAACGGCAGCGATAATCCCATGCCTTGTGCCTTTAGGTATGCTTCCTTGAGCGTCCAGAGACACAGAGCCCGGTTCGTCTTCTCGCTCCCGTGTAATTCTTCAAGCTGTGCGAGTTCAAGCGGCGAGAACACCCTCTCCGAAAGCTCCGCGATCTCTCCCGCACGTTCATACGGCTCCACGTCCACCCCCACTTCGGCCTCATGCGTGACTAAGCAGACCACCAGACCAGGAGAATTGGATAGATTGAACCGCAGTCCGCATTCCGGGTCGGGACTTGGCTTGCCATATGCGTTGACTTGAAAGCGCCAAGCTTCAGGCGCAAGCAGACGATACTGGGACAGAGCGAAACGCACCAAGGCCCGGCTGGTCAGGTACTCGCGGCGATCCTTCTCAAACCGAAACGTCTGCCAGCGTGCACGCTCATCTTCACTCAGCAGCTCCGCGCACGCCTCCGCGGCTGATTCGTTTAGAAGATCCTCTGGATATGCGTACCATAGGTAGAGTGGTTCTTTGTCCATTTCAGTTCGAACGTGTTCCAGAAACAACGATTCGCCAACCTAAAGAATATCGTTGATTCCGTCCGCGTGATCAGCCGTCCATCTCGGCTTACTTTACCTCGGCCACATCGAGCGTGCCTCGCGACCGCTTTCCCAAGAAATAGGTGTAAGTCTTTGAAGCAATTTGGTGGACGCGGTAGGAATCGAACCTACAACCTGTCGGTTAAGAGCCGTGCGCACCGTTCTCGATCCCGCAGCTATAGTTTACTATAAGTTCCTATCCTATGTTCACTTTATCTACTCTCTCCTTTCTGCCAATTGCTATCCATTTAGCCCAGATTATGCCCGATTTTGACGGAGCGTGGGCACAAAAATGGGCACAGTAATTTGGGTGAATTTCAGCGCCTAGAATCTCGCCTGCAACAGTACAGAGCAAACGAAGAAACCAGAATAATGGCCCAGAACTGTTGTAGCGTCGACGTTTGCTTTCCGGCTTCTCTTCCTCCATTCCAGGGGCTCAATATGTGTGGGTAAGTCGGAAGCAATCCGCTCCCGATGGTCGTCACCTGGCCGAGGTGCTGAAAACCCGGGCATAGTCTAGCTGACATCCCTCAACTTCGCCCTCATGGTTGAAGCGCTGAGGGTAAAGTGATCGGACCTCAATTCATTATCGCGGATCTCTCCCCATTGCGGACTCGCAGGTCATTGTGAGCGGAAGAAGCTTAATAGCAGGACCGCTAGAACTGTCAGACTCACGGCGACGTAGAGTTTGTCGCGCTCAATTGCAAACGCTACGAGCGCGAATGCAACTCGGGCAACGGGCGTCGCGATCAATAGCAGTACTCCGAGTTGGATGATCGTTGCGGGGTCACCTGAGGCGAGACCGTGTCCCATATCTCTTAGCTGTCGAAGCTTCGCAGGCTCACTTGAAAAGGAACGATAATTAGGGGCGCTTCCATGTTGTGCGTGGAGGTAGAGCACACCCCCTATCAGCACCACGGCAGATGCCAGCAAAACCCCTACCTGAAGCAGACGGCCCATCATGACTTCCATCTGGGGGTCACCAAACCTCTTTACTTGTGTTCCATCTACTGGCGCCTTTCTCATAACTTGTTCATCGCTCCATTCGCGATCATCTCGACGCCGAGAGCAAGAATGACCCAGGTAAAGATGTTGCGCAGCAGAGACACGTTAGCCTTTACCAGATAGCGTGCACCGACCAGAGAACCGCATAGCACACCAAGCATGACTGGGAAGGCGAGCCCAGGGTCAATAAAACCCCGATGCAGGTAAATGCCCGCACTGGCTGCCGCCGTGACGCCGATCATGAAATTGCTGGTGGTGGTCGATACCTTGAATGGAACCTTCATCACGCGATCCATTGCCAGCACCTTTACCGCACCCGAGCCGATCCCGAGCAGTCCGGAGAGTGTGCCCGCACCAAACATCATGGTGGCTCCGCCTGGGATATTCTCTACCTCGTATTTCTGCGGCTTGCCGTCCGGCCCAGGGTACTGACCTGATAACTTCAACTTGCTTGACCATGGACTCCCCTTCCTCAGGTCAGGGACTGGATGGCGGGCCTGCTGCCAGGAGAGGTAAGCGGAATAGATCAGCACTAGCCCGAAGATGATGGCCAGTACCTGCGTATGAATACGAGTGGCCAGGAAAGCTCCGAAAACCGCGCCAATGGTGGTCGCAATCTCGAGCAACATTCCGATGCGAACGCTTGAATATCCTTCCCGCACGTAAGCAGCAGCGGCGCCGGATGAAGTCGCGATCACTGACACCAGCGAAGCGCCAATGGCATATCGAATATCCACATGAAAGACCAGGGTCAGCAGCGGAACGAGAACGACCCCGCCTCCCAGACCGGTTAGTGCCCCCAACAGCCCGGCGGCTAACGATCCTGCGAAAAGCAACAAAGTAAAAAGCAGCGCAGTCATACGATCAACATCGTTTGATGCCTCGCTTAGGAAGCGCGGGGATTGGGCGTCGTGTAATTCTTCTTCGACGTTACGAGATGCTATGACGAGCAAAAACCGGAATCTTCACTAAATCTAGGACCACTCCAAACGCAATCGCCGCAGCCAATTCAAAGGCGACAACCGCGAGCGGCAGTGGAGCCATCGCGATTCCCAGGATTGCGAGCGTTGAGATGATGAGAACGTCGGCCACCGAAGATAGTACGAGCCAAATACTGGGCCGCAATCCCCAAAGCTGGCCGCGCCCTCGTATGACGTAAGTTGTGGCCTGGCTGCCAAACACGATGCCGACCACGGAGAGGGTTTGAAGAGCCTGGATGCCGAGATGCAACTGGAATTTTCCCACTGCCAGGATGGCGGTGGAAAAGGCAAGGAAACAGGCCCCCAGAATGACGCCGGCGGTTGTAATTTTGCCAATTTGCCAAGAATTGGGCATCTTCGATGGCCGCACCCTGTCCGTGGTCAGCGACATAGCGAGGAAATCGCCGGTGATCATGACAATGACCATCAGCATGGGAGTCAGGACCGCATGACCGGTCATGACAAGGCCAACGGCCAATAGGAGAACCTGGAGAATCTTCTTCATAACCGAGTTCAGCGTGTACGTAAGGATGCGCTGGAACGTGATCCTGCCCTCTTTTACAGCTGCAACAATGCCGCCCAGCCCAGCTTCAGTGAGGACAACGCCTGCTGCCGATTTTGCCACATCGGTTGCGGTCGATACTGCAATGCCGATCTGTGCCTGACGGAGCGCAGGCGCGTCATTGGCGCCATCTCCGCACATTCCGACTGTGTGCCCGCTCTTCTGGAAGGCCTTGACGAGATCATATTTGCCTTCGGGAAGAATCCCTGCGAAGACTGCGAAATCCTGCGGCTCGATTTGATCGGGAAGTTTTCCCGGCGGACAGACTGCGCCGCTCAACCCGACTGCATGGGCGACGATTTCCGCGGTAACCGGAGCATCCCCTGTCACCATGACGGTGCGCACCCCGAGGGTTTGTAGTTCCGAGATAAGAGCACTCGAGTCTGCGCGCGGCGGATCGCTGAGAGCGATAAGGCCGATGACTTCGACTGCAGCCGGCGAGCCCACGGCCACTGCCAAAACCCTGTAGCCTTGCTTCTCAAGTTCGTCGACGATCGCAACTGCCGCAGGCGACGGAGCAGCGAGGGCGATGACCGCGGTGAATGCGCCCTTGATGATCCGCTGCGAGCCAAGCTTGCCATCGATGGCTGTGGCCTCCGATGTCTTTTTTCCTGGGTCGAAGGGTACGAACGTGGTCAGCTTCGGCAAGTCAGAGGCTGGCTTTTGTGTTGCCGCAGAACGAATCGCTGCATCAACGGGATCCTGGCCGCCTTCAGAACTCGCCAAGGCAGCCAATCCGAGCACATGAGCCTCGTCGAATCCACGCATGGGGCGAACGCTGGTGACAGAGAGCTCGTTCCGCGTGAGGGTTCCGGTTTTGTCCGAACATAAGACGTCGAACGAGGCAGCTTCATCTACCGCGGAGAGCCGCGTCGGAAGCACACCTTGCTTGGCCAAAGCGCGGGCTCCGAGAGCGGCGGCCAGGGTGAATGTTGCAGGCAATGCCACGGGTATCGCCGCGAGAACCGACGTGAGCAAGAGAGGAATGATCTCACTCCACGGCATCGNNCCGCGAGGACCGCCGTGAGCAGCAAGGGAGCGATCTCGCTCCAGGGCATTGCATGGGAATAGGCATAGACGCCCAGGGCAACTATTACGACGCCATTGAAGGTTGCGAGATTGCGCACGATTTTGAGCACAGCCCTCTGCTGTGTGCTCACGACGTGCGCGGTGCGGACGAGCTCTGCTGTTCGACCGAACTTAGTTCGAGCCCCAGTTGCCGTGACCACAGCTGTGGCTTCGCCACGCCGGACGAGAGCCCCTGCAAATGTGTCAAAACCGTTGCCGGCTTCAATGGGAAGGGATTCGCCGGTGAGCATCG
>PLKY01000003.1 GCA_003140785.1 Acidobacteriaceae bacterium
TTCGAAGCGCTTGTTACAGGTCCCGTTGCTCTCATCCATTGCAAGCAGACCCTTGTGATCGGCGAAGAGCAACTTCGCGGTGTCTCTCAGCAATTGCGAATTCATTTGGACCTGCTCGCTTCCTGTTCCCGTTCCGGATAGCTGAGTCTGTCCGCTCAAGGGCATTTCAGCTTGTAAAGCTATTGAGCCGGATTTGCCAGCAACTGCTTGAGCGCGTTGATTGCTTTCTGCGCCTCTGCAAGTTGGGCCTCAGCTTGATCCCGCGTGACCTTCGACAGCGGCGCCTGCGCTCCCGATTGTTTTCCGAGTAAAGAACCCGACTGTGCCGGTCCTGTCCCAAACAGCGAGCCAAGCGCTTCGTCGAGTGTCGGTTCCATCACGACCTTATCGCCCGTCGCAACAATCACCCGTTTCAGTTGAGGGAAGTTCGTGCCTTCAGCCTTCAGATAAAGTGGAACGACATAGAGGAATGAATTCTCGATCGGAATAACGATGAGCTTGCCGCGAATGACTCCCGAACCTTTTTGATCCCAAAGCGTGAGTTGTTGCGAGATGGTTGTGCTCTGGTCGATCATCGCGCTGATCTGGTTCGGTCCAAAGATCAGTTTGTCTTTCGGAAGCTCGTAGAACAGCATCTTCCCGTAGTCGGGGAAGTCGCACCGGGCGGCCAGCCAGGCGATCATGTTGTCCCTCTTTTGCGGCGTGAAAGGAGTCATGATCAGGTACTCAAGCTGTCCGCTTCCCGGAAGCTTCATCAGCATGTAGTAAGGATCCATGGGGTTGACCGCCCCATCGTACTTCTCCTGCGGAGGAACCCAGAGATCCTCGCGGTTGTAGAAGACCTGCGGATCGGTCATATGGAAGGTCTCGTACTGGGTCGATTGGATTCCGAACAGGTCTTCGGGATAGCGCAGATGAGCCTTCAGGTCCGCTGGGAGATCGGTCAGGTCTTTGAAGACCCCAGGAAATGCCCGCTTGTACATTGCAAGAACAGGGTCCTTGGAGTCCATCGCGTAAAGGGAAACAGTTCCGTCATACATGTCCACAACGGCCTTTACGGAGTTGCGAATATAGTTCATCCCCTGGGCTGAACCGGTTGCCTGCGGGCTCGAATAAGGAAAACGATCCGAGACCGTATAGGCATCCTGAATCCAATACAGCTTCCCCTTGCTCAAAACGGCATACGGGTCATGATCGAGAAGCAAGAAGGGCGCAATTTGCGAAACGCGCTCTTGAACGCTTCTCCATATCTGAATTCGGCTTTGCGGCGTCAGATAGGAGGTCAGCAGAACATTGATGTCCTTCTGCGTCCACGCAAACAGGAGCCTTTTCCAAATGCCGTCGAGCGGGATTCCGCCCTTTCCCTGGTAGCTCGCATAGACGTTTTCATTGCCCCTGGGATAGTCGAACTCCTTTATCCCGGTTGAGACGATCTTGTACCCAGGCGCGACCTCCCCGAAGTAAATGGCGGGCTGCGTTATATCCAATCCGTATTGCGATTCTGCAGGGACATTGTCAACAAGGTATTGCGGGAGGCCTCCCCCTGTTGTGTTCGAGACGGAGTTCATCACCAGCCCCTCACCATGGGTGAACTGAAGAGTTTCGTTGACCCAGGTCTGAGCCTCTGAAGGAAGTTGCGACGCCAGTTCCCTGGACGCAAGCATTACCTGATGGTAGCCATCCGGCAGACGGTACCGATCCACATCCACGTTATAGAACTGGTAGTAAAGACGAATCGCCTGTGTCTGTTGATAGGTCTGAAGCAGCGGTCGTGAGTCCCAGAGACGGATGTTTTGGATCGTATCCTGATTTCTCGCGATCACATCGGGAGTCAAATCGGAGAGAGCTGGGTAAGCGGTCTCCTGAATGCCGTCTAGCTTATAGGCCTCGCGCGTGAATTCGATGTAATGATTCAGAAAGGGCGTTTCGAGGCTGAGTTCGTTGGGCTTCACGATAAAGGTCTCAAAGAGACTGGGCAGCGCCATCACTGCAACTACATAAAGCATTGCGTAAACCACAATGCCGGCGACAATGAGCTTGGTGCGTGCTCGGAAGAACCCAATGGCCAGTAGTACACACGCCAGCGCCGAGGCGCCGGTCATCGCCCAGAGCGCGGCTCTCGTGACATGCGCTGCGGCATAGCCAGCTCCATGGACCACGCCGAGTGTCGAATAGACGAGCTCGTAGTGGTCCAGAATGAAGCCCCAACCGAAGTTCGCCACGAGGATGAACAGAAGCACCATAAAGTGGCGCCGGACGCCGCCGGGAACTGTGATCTTTCCGCTGGACTTCGACTGGCGGACTCCGAAGACCGAACAAAAGGTGAGAATCGCAAGCGCCGACACCGTCAACACAGTAATGCTTCCCTGCAGCAATTCATAGAATGGAAGACGGAAAACATAAAAGCCCAGGTCAACACCAAAGAGTGGATCCGCGATTCCAAACGAGCCACCGTAGCGAAAACGGAGAAAGGTATCCCATTGGCCGGAAACGCTCAGCGCAAAAATCAGTGAGAGAACCACGATGGCAAAATCGATAAAGAAAATAAGCAGTCTGGGGCTGATGTCGACATTGATCGTCTTACTTGCGTCAGCGGGGTGTGTGAAGGCTTTGTTGAAGAAGCTTTCTCCATCCACCAGGTCGATATTCTTTGCCGCAAAGCGAAGATTGAGCCATAGATACAGAACTGAAATGATCAAGGTGACGCCGAAGATTCCCCACTTGACCGAGAGAAGCGTCCAGAAGATGCCTGCGTAGTCGAGTTGCCGCATCCAGAGCCACTTTTGAACAAGGCCCAGAACAACCGAAAGGACAATGCCAATCCCAACCAGCGCAAAGAGGCCCCACTTTACGAGAAACCCGATGGATGGTGGAAGAACCTGGCGTACGTGGTGGGATGGCTCAGTCTTCGGCGGTGTAATTCTCTCTACGGCTGTTGCGTTCATAGTCCGCTCCTCAGCACGCCCAGACGTGGCAGGCTATCGCGGGGCTGCCATGAGTACTATCCGAGAGAACACGACCGGGAGTCCGGTCAATTGTGACCAGAACACTGACTGCTCATTGTTTAGAAAAGGGGCGGTAGTTTATCTTCTGACGGCAAGTGGCTAGCCGTCATTTATACCGCGGGCAGCGACGCATACGTTGCAGTCTTCGCCATTGATGGTCATCGCGACCTCACGCCTGTGGCGACCTCCAACTCAATCGGTGTCGCCTCCTTCAGCGGCGTGGCTATCAGTCAATAGCCAGCGTGTTCATCGTCGACTTGCCTAGCGGGCATTGCTCGCCGGGGATTGGTCATTCCCGGTCGACCGACGAAGAGGTTGAGAAATTGCAGAGCGGGTTATGAGTTGTGTAGATTGAGCAAATCGATGCTGAGAACCTGAACTCAAATTGCTAAACCTCTGTCGCAACGGTTCGCGGAGGATACGCGCGGTACGCGAAATGTGATTGCCTGGTCCAGCCTTGCATTCGCAATGCTACAGAGTATCTGCACCTTCTTCGCAGCGATGAACGGGCTGCGCGTGGGAATTGGTATCAGTTCTTTCGTTCTTGCGGCGGGCACCGCTTCCGCCATAGACCGCTTTCACGTCGATTGGCTGCGGGTCCCGATGATTAGTCTGGCCGTCTTAGGCTCGGTCTTGAATTTGTTGGTGCTTTGGCAAATTCGGCGGTTGCGTCAACATCCGGCAGCAAGGTGGCGCCAAATGACGCCGGGGCCAAGCAAGCTGCAGATTGAGCGGATGCAACTCGTCTTGTCTATCGTTACGCTGATTCTGGTGGGTCTGGAGGAGCGGCAGCATTTGATTTGGCTGCGCCACTTTTAGGTACCTCGAATCGTTCGCTCTTCGCCGGTTGTACCTGGATGCCTGGTAGAGGTTCGTTGTCATCCGGGTTGAACGGACCACCAACGTGGGGAAGGTTGATATCGTCCTGGGCCAGCAACGCTTCGTAGATCGGGGTGTGCCGCCAGTGACGGGCCAGTGCAAAGGCGCTCATGTTGGCGATCA
>PLKY01000348.1 GCA_003140785.1 Acidobacteriaceae bacterium
GCACAATCAGCCTACGAGAAGGCCAAGGTGGATATCGACCGCTCCATAGGAGCAACATTGGAGCGAACAGGCGTTTCCATCGACGATGCGAAATCGGGCGTGGTAACCCGCGCACCGTAAAATCAGCGAAAGAGTGCATGACAGACCCCCGTAAGCAAGCTCGAATCCGCGTTCTCGTCGCCGACGATCAGCCGTCTATCCTTGAAGCCGTGGAGCTCTTGCTCCAGCCGCAAGGCATCCAGGTTGACACCGTGCGCTCACCGCAGCTTTTGCTCGAGGCGCTCGGGCAAAGCGACTACGACGTTCTGCTCATCGATCTCAACTACACGCGCGACACTACCTCCGGCAAAGAGGGTCTCGATTTGCTCGCTCGCCTTCAGGAGATCGATCCTCGCCTGCCGGTAATCGTCATGACCGCGTGGGGCAACATCGATCTCGCCGTCGAGAGCATCAAGCGCGGCGCTCGCGACTTCATCCAGAAGCCGTGGGAGAACGAGCGCCTCATCTCTATCATCCGCGTTCATGCTGAGCTGCACCAGGCCCTGCGCCGAGCGCGTCAACTCGAACTCGAAAACCGCTTGCTCCGCGCGGAAGGGATGCCGGAGTTCATTGCGGGCGCGCCCAATATGCAGCCGGTTCTCGAACTCATCGCCCAGGTCGGTCCCTCCGACGCCAATGTCCTCATCACCGGCGAGCACGGTACCGGCAAAGAGATTGTGGCCAAGTTGCTCCACGCCGCTTCACCCCGTGCGCGCATGGCGCTTGTCGCTGTAAATGCTGGGGGCTTGCCTGAAGGCACTTTTGAGAGCGAGATCTTCGGCCACGTNNGCACGCTCTTTCTCGACGAAATAGCCAACGTCCCGCTACGCCAGCAGGCGAAGTTGTTGCGCGTGCTGGAAACAGGCGAGCTCGAACGCGTCGGTTCATCGCAAACTCGTCGCGTCGATGTGCGCGTGCTCTCCGCAACCAACGCGCAGTTAACTGAAGAGGCGGCAGCTGGCAATTTCCGTGAAGACCTGCTGTTCCGCATCAACACGGTCGAGATTCATCTACCCGCGCTTCGCGACCGGCGCGAAGACATTCCGCTGCTCGCCACGCATTTTCTCCAACGCAATCGCACACGATACCGTAAACAGGTGACCGCCTTTTCTGCCGCAGCCATGCAGCAGATGATGCAGTATGCGTGGCCAGGAAATGTGCGTGAACTCGAGCACGCAGTCGAACGAGCCGTGTTGCTGTGCCGTGGCGAGGAAATTGAACCCGCTAATCTGGCCGTAACTTCCGCGCGCCCCAGCTCTCCATCCTTCGATAACATGAGCATAGACGAGGTCGAGTCTCTCCTCATTCGCAAGGTTCTGCGCCGTTGCGACGGCAATATTTCTCAGGCCTCCGAAGCCCTTGGGCTCAGCCGCGCCGCACTTTACCGCCGCATCGAAAAATATGGCCTATGAGAGCGAACTGAGGACACGGCACATCCGCAGGCGCCGCCACTCGGCGGTCCGCCGGGCGTGGTTCTATTGCCTCCTGCTTTCGCTTCCAACAGTGATCTTCGCTGGAATCCTTCTCTATCAACAAAAAGTCTCTGCCGCTCCCGGCATCTTGGTTGGAACCTGCCTTCTGATCTATCTTCTCTTCATCGCCGCCACGATGATCGAAAGCCTCGTTCGCCCTCTACAAACTCTTTCCAACGTAGTGTCGTCGTTGCGCGAGGGCGACTATTCGTTTCGGGCGCGCGGAGCCGGTACACAGGACGCGCTTGGCGAACTGGCCGCCGAGATCAATGCCCTCGCCGATCTTCTGCAGCGGCAGCGTGTGCGCTCCCTTGAAGCGACTGCGCTGCTGGCCCGCATTCTTGAAGTGATGCATTCTCCGATCTACGCTTTCGATCGCGAAAATGTGCTCCAGCTTGTGAATGAAGCCGGCGTCCAGCTGCTAGGCCTGCCGCATGCTCGCTGCTTCGGCCGCACGGCCCGTGAATTGGGCCTTGAGAGCCTGCTTGCCTCGCCCGATCAGAGCATTCATTCCTTCGGTTCCAAGCCCAACCGCTGGTTGCTGCGTAAGGCTGCCTTCCGGCAGGATGGCGCTCCGCATCTACTTCTGCTCCTAGCCGATGTCAGTCAGCCTCTGCGCGAGGAGGAACAGGCCGCTTGGAAGCGCCTCATTCGAGTCCTCGGTCACGAGCTTTCGAATTCGCTTGCGCCCATCAAATCCATTGCTGGCAGTCTGCTCGCCCGTGCGGATCAGATCCAGGGCGACACCGACACGGTCCGCGATTTCCGTCGCGGCCTCGGCGTCGTAGAGAGTCGAGCCGACTCACTCCATCGCTTCGTGCAGTCCTATCGCATCCTTGCTCAGTTGCCGCCGCCGCATCTTAAACCAGTTCCGGTGGCGGCACTGGTAGAACGCGTCGCGTTACTCGAACAACGTGTCCCGGTTCGACTCGAGCTCGGACCCGCCGCTACACTGCATGCGGACCCCGACCAGCTGGAGCAAATGTTCATCAACCTGCTCACGAATGCTGTCGATGCATCGCTGGCCAATGGCGCAAACCCGGTGCGCATCGGTTGGCATGTTGCAGAGTCAGTTCTCGAAGTTTTTATTGAAGACAGCGGCCTTGGCATCGCCAACAGCGAGAACTTGTTTGTGCCGTTCTATACGACCAAGCCGACCGGTAGCGGCGTGGGTCTGGCGCTGGCACAACAAATCGCGCGCGCCCATGGCGGTGAAATTCGACTGGTCAATCGCGAGGACAACGAGGGAGCCCGCGCCACTGTCCGTCTGCCTTTGGCCTAAAGTTGGATTCGCTTGAGTAGGTCCTCGACCTCCTGAAGCACCTCCGCGGAGGTAAAGTCTGGAACGTCGAGTTTTCTAATCTTGCGGAATATGTCGAGTTCTTCCTTGGGGCACAGTATTCCGGCAATCTGTTCTTGAGATACGCCGTGTTGTGATTGAAACGAAAGCTCGGCGCCATCCTCCAGCTTGTCCGGAATTACATCCAGATGAGATATGCCTCTAAAAATGACCCTAACCCGTTTGGCTTCGGGATTGTCGTATTCGACTTCTCCCTTTCTGCCGAATCGCAGGGCTTTCTCATATGCCTCGGTTGGCGAATCGGCTCGGATCAGAGTCAGATTTCTCAGCAGGACGTTGCGCGAATCATCCTCGACTCGAATCTCCTCGACGATTTCGGCAACGTACCATTCCGCGTCCTTGGGTATGAAGGCCATGTTGAACTCCCTTGCTCAGAGCGTCACGACAGTCCGTTTGCAGGTCGACAGACTCCAGTGGCGGAACCCGGCTTTCTGTACGCTCTGCTCCCGATCACCAAAAAAGCCAGACCCTTCGCTAGCGCAGCCCGATCCGGACGCTCACCTTCAGCCGACACGCGGCATCATATCCCTGCGCGCATCGATTTCCGTCGCTACTACGCGATTGCGCCCGCTGTTCTTGGCTTTGTAAAGAGCCTCATCCGCTTCGCGAATCAGTTCTTCGTGACCGGCCGGAAATCCCGATGCCACGCCAAAGCTTGCCGTCAAAGGAATCATCGTCTCGCCTTCCTTCACACAGCATTCCTGGACCGCAATCCTTAGTTCCTCGGCGCGCTGCCGCGCATGCACAAATCCGGAACCGGGCAGGATCAGCAGAAATTCTTCGCCACCGTACCGACCTACCCAATCGTAGGTTCGGACCATGCGCTGGAACGTTGCGCTGGCCTCCTTCAGCACTTGGTCGCCGGCAGGATGGCCGAACGTATCGTTGATCCGCTTGAAGTAGTCCAGATCGGCCAGAATGATGCTCACAGGCAGACCTTCGCGCCGCGACCGGTCGACCTCGATCCGTAAGCGCTCAACAATGATGCGGTGATTCCATAGTCCTGTCAGGTCGTCGTGCTCTGCGTAATGGCGCATCTGCTCCCGCGTGCGCATCAGTTCGCCCTTTTCTTTTTCCAGATCAATCGTGCGCAGTTTCACCGCGGCTTCAAGATGACGCTTCTGCTTCACCAGGGCGCCCACTCGTTGTCTCCACGTCATCACCAGCACGACTAACGCAAACAGTGCCAGCCCGACCTGCAACTCGCGCGATTGCCACCAGCGTGGTGTGATCCGGAACGAATAGGTCGCGACCGGCGAAATCAAGTGTCCAGTCTGGTCCACCTCTGCCACTTGGAACTGGTAATTTCCCGGCGCCAGGTGCTGGAAGTGGACGTCCATATCGCGCGTCTCTTCCCACTCCGAACCCTGCCCGCCGACCAGCCGATAGCGGATCCCCGCATCCTGCGTTCCACGGAAGGACAAGAGCGCCATCGAAATCTCCAGCGGGCTGGAACTCCATTGCACCGCCGATCCGTTTCCCAGCAGCTTGGTGCCGTAGGTGACCTGCGAAAAAGCAGGCGCCTGCGGCATCCCTGTCGGTGCGTCCTGGGGTGTAATCAAATGACTCAAACCACCCGACGTGCCAATCCAGATGCTGTGATCCGGATCCTCCGCAAGAGCGAAGCTGTCGGTGTCGTTCCAAAGCAAACCATCGTCCTGGGTATAGCTCCGCCACGCTCGACCGTCGAACACCGTGAGTCCGGCATCCTGCCCAACCCAGAGCCATCCCCGCCGGTCCACCATCAACGAAACAACCTGCTGCGATAGGAGCGGCGGCCGCCCAATATGCTTCACTTCCCTTACACGGTACCCGTCAACCTTCAGTCGCATCAGCTCCTGCGACGAACCTGCAGCCCAGATGTACCCATCCTGGTCAATCGCAATCGTGTCAGGATTCGCGCCCGAGGAGCCCAGATCGATGCGGTGCCAACCTTTCCCGTCTAGCAGAAAAAGCCCTTGATCCGCAGCGGCCCAGATGCGCTTCTGCGCGTCGACACAGAGGCTTGAGAATCGCTGATGCGCATTGCCGAATGCAGCGTCTTCGATCAAGCTCGGCGCACTATGCGCCCAATTCGAATCCAGCTTGTACAGCCCGATGTTTGTAGCCGCCCAAACGTTCTGCTGACCGTCGATGAGCACGCTGTACACTTCGGGCAGCTTCCACTGCCTTCCCACCAGCGAATTCGGATCGATCCGGACCAGCGCACCTGCCGCGCTGCCCATCCAGATCGCTCCATCCGCAGCCTCACCCAATGCGCCTGCGCGGTCCGTAATAATTCCCGGCTGCCGCCACACTTTGGGATTCGGTTGTCCAGCCGCAATCCAGTCCAGGCCAGATTCGGTACCGATCCACAATCTGCCTTTCCGGTCGCGCATCGCCGCCCAAACCAGATCGTCGCTCAGACCGTCGGCCGCGGTGTATCCCTCCCAACGGTCCTGGCCAACCCAGCGCTTCAGCCCGTGACCCACGACGCTGATCCAAACCGACCCCTCGCGATCGACAAACAGGTCCTGGATTTCGAATCGAGAAAGCCCATTGTGTTCCGTCACCATCCGCCAATGACCGTTTTCCCACATGCCAAGCGAGGGCCCTTGCGGGGTCAGAATCCTGCCTTGCGCATCTTCGGCCAGCGCGGGGTAAGCTTCCGATGCAAGAGAACCAGGAAGATCGTGCAGCTCGAAGTGAAGCTTGGCGGGGTCGATCTCTCCCACGTGAACCGCGCCCCGGACCCAGATGTGGCCCCCACGCGCCAGCAGTAAATTGGTCCACTCCTCTGCCGGGAGTCCTAGCGCGGATCCCATCCGGGTCGTCTTCCCATCGGCAAATCGGCACAGGTCTGAATCGCAGCCGTACCAGAGCGCCCCGTCCGGGCCGAACAAAGCACTCACGGGAGTCCCATCGAGATGCATCGGTTCTGCGGCCCATTGGTCGTTGTTTGACCTCCGCAGCAGAACCGCTCCAGTCTTGGTCACGGCAATCACTTCATTTGTTTTGTTCGAAGCGAAGACCGTCCCGGCCCGTGGCAGGTACTGGATTCCAGGAGCCGAAGGCTGCACCTGGGCAAACCGCCCGTCCCTCTGCTCAAAGAAGAAGCCTGTCGAAGTTGCGACCCAAAGCGTACCGTCCATGCCTACATAGAGGTCCTCGATCATGCGCTCGGGAAGGCCCTGGGCTACCCCAAAACTCTGGAACTGGCTGCCGTCGTACCGGTAGAGGCCGTTCTGCGTTCCCACCCAAAGAAATCCCGTTCGATCTTGGGCCAGGCTCGCAATGTTCAGGTTGCCGAGTCCCTGGGTGTATTCGCGAAAACTGTAACGTTGGGCCGAGCACGTCGAGGATAAGGCGCAAAATATTGCAAGGCCGCTGATTAGCAGCCTGAGTGTACCCCCAGGTTTGAGTAACCTACGCAATAACTTCCCCTCTGGCTGCCTGGCTCGCACGCCTGCCAATCCGCAGGTTGCTTGCTCTGGCCAATCGGCAACGCGCATTCGGATAGGCCGGCGCCGCACGATTGGTCATGCAAGACGCAATTACTAGTGGAACCAATATAGAGGTTACTCTCTGTATCGGGAATCACACAAAAGTCGAAAGTCATAGTCAATTGGTGCATTCTACTCTTAGAGTTAGAGAGAGGTTACCAATGCGCGAACCATAGCCGAAACGGCTGGGCTTGGAAGACATCTTAATCGCAGATCAGGGTGGCTTCGGGAAAGCTAGAGAGCTCAACTGCGTCGATTTCAGACACTACTTCTCCGCAGGATTCTTGTCCCGCAGCGAAAAAGGCGTCGACTTGGCACAGTACTTCCGTACCCGTTCGCGCGTGGTAGATGGCCGCTCGTAGCTTCGCGCCCCCTGGCACGCCGTGGGTGAACCATGACGCAAACTGCTTCATCTTGCCCGCAGTTTCCCCCATGCGAGCGTCCTTGGGCAAAGTCTGGCTAGCCTCTGCCTCTTCCAGCAGCATACTGAAGTATGTTCGAATCAATCGATACCGGTCGTCCGCCGTGGCCCGCTCATAGCTGCCAGTCGCAGTGTATTGAGCGATTTGCCGGAAGATCCACGGNNGCCGCCGCATCTTCCGGTGTGCGAATATCCCCGTTTCCGATCACAGGAATCCCAACCGCCTGCTTGACTGCGGCGATCCATTCCCACTGAGCCTGCCCGCTATAGCCTTGTTCGCGCGTCCGTGCGTGTAGAGCAACTCCATTCAGGCCCTCGGATTCTGCCATCCGCGCCAACTCCACGCACACAATCTGCGCATCGTTCCACCCCATTCGGAACTTCACGGTGAAGGGAATTGTGACTGCCTTGCGCACCGCGCGAAAGATCTCGCCAATTTTGGGCAGGTCCCGCAGCAGCCCCGAGCCGCCATTGCACCCAACCACCCGCTTGGCGGGACAGCCAAGATTCAAATCGATCAGGTCGAACCCCGTGTCCTGCACAATCCGCGCCGCTTCCGCCAGCGTATCGGCATTCGATCCAAACAGCTGCGCCCCGATCGGGTGCTCGTCGTCATAGAAGGTCAGGTACCGCCGCCGCTTCGATTCGCGCATCCGCGACAACCCATCCGCCGACGTAAACTCCGTCATCAACAGCCCGCACCCCGACTGCGCATTAGTCACCGCCGCCTCAATCTCCACCTCGCTCGGTGCGGGTGCCCCAGGTCTCGCTTCTGAGACCTGGGAGACCAAGTCCATTTCTTCGGTAGACGGTGGCTCACTTGAGAACAAACTGGCATGCCGAATAAACCGCCGGAACACCGTATCCGTCACCCCAGCCATCGGGGCAAGCACAGTCGCCGGAGTGACAAGGACAGAGCCAAGGCGCACCTCCGCCGGTACCCGCGCCTCAGCGGGCATCTCATGCTCCCTGGGGTTGTCCCAGTCCTTCTTCACCGTAAAACCCTTACCAGCCATCCGAACCTACTTGGCGAATCATCAAATGAAAACAGCTAAACTGCCGACCCTTCACCAGCGATAAGTCCAATTGTGAGTCTTGAAATCCCGGCCGTTCAAAGCTCCTCGCGGAACTCCCAGTTGGCAGTATGCTCGGCGACGAAGCGGTCAGACAACTCGACAATCTCTTTCGAGGAGCGGAAGCGCTCGGCCTTAAGAATGACCCGTACCGAAGGATCATCTTCGGTCAAATCCACATGCAGAATCCCGATTCGGCCCACGCCGTCCTGAGCAAGCATTTTGCGGGATAACTCAGGGTTGGGATGGAATAGCTCCATTCCACGCGAAAGACCGATGAGAGCGATGTACCTGAACTGTGCTAGCAATGAACCAAGCACTTCGATCTGCTCGTTGACGAGACTAGCTGCTCTTATCACCAGGTATTGCCACTCAGGCTCACCATCTAACTCAACCGGCACGAGTCGAACAGCATGAACGTCGCCCACGCCCGTGCGGTCGATGGCAAGCACATCCACCTTACTGCCATTCCAGTCAGCATCGAGATAGACCTTTGGGAACAGCAGCTTGTGAACCAGGAATTCCTGCACGGCGTTCATGGCTCTACCGCGTTTTTGTAGTTCCTGAACCTCAGTCATCTCACCACCCCTCAATCTTCAATGCTTTGCCTGTTTCCTCTGCCCAGTCCGCGAAACGCCTGGCACGCTTGACAATATCTTCTGCCTCGTTTTTTCTCACTGGCTCGGCAGCATAGGAAATCCTGCTCTTGCGTGCGAGAAGCAATTTAAGGTGCTTGACACCTTGCTGCTGTTCGAACCTGCGAGAGTCAAGTAGCGACTTCAATTCTGAAGTCGCCTCGCTGTGATTGTCTGAGGAAAGCCTCTTGCTACCCATACCGATTCGTAAGGCATCCGCGTACGAGATAGCCCCATGAATGCCCAGCAGCGCTGAGGAGTACCCGAATACTTCCAGATCCTCCTGCAAGAACGTCATTCCATCCAGGAAGTCCCTTGCCCGGTTTCTGTAGTGCTCGAAGCGCCCGGCGATCATGAGCGTATTCTCCCACAAGATGACACGAAAAGGCCCCCGCCGCAGCGGAGGCCTCTTCAATCCGCAAGCTGCAACCCTACTTCGCAGCCGTCGCCTTTGCGGTAGTCGCCTCACCCGCCTTGGCATATTTCCGCCGGAAGCGCTCCACGCGTCCAGCCGTATCCACCAGTCTCTGTTTGCCGGTAAAGAACGGATGGCAAACCGAGCAGATTTCCACGTGAATGTCGCCCTTGTGGGTCGAACGGGTCTCAAAGTTATTTCCGCAGGCGCACATCACCCGCACCGCGTCGTAATTGGGATGAATCTTTTCCTTGGGCATCTCGAAGACAGACCTTTCCTGCAGTTCTTTCTATTGTAAGTTGATTCCGGACCAGGCGCAAACGATGCAACAACCGGGTAGTGGGTCAATTTGGATCACCAGTTTCACCGAACGCTTACAAGTTGTTGGTGAAGCAGCCCGATCCCTCGGGAAAAACGCTATTGAGGCAGGGAAGGACAGAATGAGAGTATTGCGGGCATGGCTAAGCTCAAGGCTGCACTCAAGGAAATCTTGGAGTGGCTACACCACGCCTACTGGATCAGAGAATTTCTCCTCACCAGCGGTTTATGGACGGCAGCAGTGACTTGGGCGGTTCAGCATGCTTATATTGCGGCAGAGTACAAATGGCCGTTGATCCTTGTGCTCATCGGACTGTCAATGTATGTGCTCCGCTTGGCGTTCGGCGGTTCTGAAGACAAAAAGAAAGATCCAAATCAGATTCAAGCGGCAGCGGCGGCCCTTGTCATAAATCCGCAGGAGAGCGGGCTTTCAGCTGGAGTGGATATCAAGGAGTTTTTCCGAACAGCCTATCGGACTACTGCAGAAGCCGAAGTGCGAAAGAATTTTTACATCTTAGCCCGGCAAGAGCAGCCGAACGAGCCTGAAAAATTCTACTTGGATTTCATTGGTGTGGGGTTTCTTGCAGCGGTATTCGACAGCTTTTGGTGGCGAATGTTCCGAAGCCAGCTACTCGCTCTTCTTGAGATTAATCGCAATAGTGGACGGCTACCTTTGGCAAAGGTAAGAGACTTCTACGATGCTGCCGCAAAGGCGTATCCAACTGAGTACGCTGACGACACGTTTGAAAGGTGGTTCTCTTATTTGACTCAAAATGGGTTGGTGATCCATCACCCAAGCGAGATGGTCGAGATCACCGTTCGGGGGAAGGAATTTCTGAAGTATCTTGCACATTGGGGAAGAGAGCCGAAGGACAAAAGGCTCTAGGGTTTCACCAATTCCTCAAGCGACCAGACGTGATTGGCTAATCCTGCCTCCATTCCAGGAGTGACGCGTAGCGTTTTGTGGTAATCACAGCCCAATGTTCAACAGGAACCAGGCCACTCCCCCGCGCGTATATTCAGGGCAAATGCCCAGCACGACCCAAACGCCGGCACCACCCGATTTCCTCTCGAAGCGCCTCTTCGACATGACGAATCGGTTCGAGGGCATCGATCCTCAGTTATCGCGGGTCATCGTTCCGTGGGTCGTAAAACATCCGCGCTACCTGCCAGGATTCCTCCGCCTCACGCGAACCATAGGCCAATCGCATCGGGTGCGGGCACGCGCCCTTGCCGACGGCGTACGCGTGCCGCCCTTCCTCGTTCTAAGCGTCACTTCCAAATGCAATCTGCGCTGCACAGGCTGCTACGCCGGAGCCATCGGCACAGTCACCGCCGCACCCACACATCTAGGACTCGGCCTACGCGATTGGTACTCCGTAGTCGACGAAGCGGTTCGACTGGGTGTAATGGCCTTCATGATCGCCGGCGGGGAACCGTTCCTGCTGCCCGGCATTGTGAATCTGTTCCGCGACCACCCCGACCGGCTCTTCCTCGTCTTTACCAACGGCACAGCTCTGCAGCCCAGCGACTACGCGATCCTCAAGAACTGCTCCAACACCGTCATCGTCGTCAGCCTCGAAGGCGATCGCGATCTGACCGACCTCCGCCGAGGCCGTGGTGTCTACGAGAAGGCCCTCGGGTCGCTCGACCGCCTCCAGGAAGCCGGCGTTCTCACCGGTATCGCCGTGACCATAGCACCAGCAAACATCGAGTACTGGACCGACCCGCGCAACATCGGCCAGCTAATCGCCCACAGTGGCCCTCTCGCAATGTTCATCGAACAAATACCCACCGGGCCAACCAGTCAGGTCCCCACCGGCAGTTGCGGAAGCGGCGCTGTGCTAACCGAAGACCAGCGCGCAAGCTTCCGCCAGACCGTCGTCGCGTATCGCGACCGTGCCATCGGAGGCGCTTACATCATCCACTCCCCGGGTGATGAAGAGGCACTCGGCGGATGCGTCTCCGCCGGTCGCGGATTCGCTCATATCAACCCCAGCGGCGACGTCACCGCATGTCCGGTCTCCGCGCTCGCGACCCACAACGTCAGAACCTCAAACCTCCGCGAAGCCTTGGCCAGTCCGCTCTTCTCCATGATCCGCGAAAACGCCCACCTGCTCGAAACCGAGGGCCATCCGTGCGGCCTCTCCGCTCACGCAGAGGAGTTGGAAACCATGACGAAGGATTTAGGCGCTTATCGCACCGGCATTCCCGAACCGGAAGTCAGCAACAAAGAATGGCCCGTCACGATCCACTGACAGTCCCGCAGTCTCAGGATCCCTCGGTCCCTAGTCCCTTAGTCCCTGGGCTCTATCAATCCCCGTCTCCACCAGCGGCGCCATCACCGCATATCCCGCAGGAAGCGGATGAACCCCATCGCGGCTCAGCGCCGCCGGCAACCCATCCCGCGCGTCCTTCATCGCCGAGTGGAAATCGACATAAATGTATCCATGATCGGACGAATAAGCCTTCAGCCAAGTATTGATCGCATCGATCTTAGGCGCAGGCGTCAGCCCCGGTTGCCAAGGATAATCGAACGCCGGCGTAATCGAGCACAGCACTACGCGAATCCCATTCGCGTGCGCGAGGTCTGCCATCGAGGCCAAGTTGTCTTCAATCTCCTCCAGTGTCTCCGGTCCGGTATTCCCGGCAATATCGTTCGTCCCCGCCAAAATCACCACGACCTTCGGCTGCAGCGCGATCACATCCTGCCTGAAGCGCAGCACCATCTGCGGCGTCGTCTGTCCGCTGATGCCGCGATTGATATATGGCTTCCCGGGAAACGACAGGTCCAAATGCCAGCCCTCGGTAATCGAGTCGCCCATGAACACCACGCGAGTCTCGCCCGCCGCCGGCGGTCCCAGTTTCACATCCGCCTCCTTGAACCGAGCCAGCCATGGAAAATCCGTCAGCATCAACTGATCGTGCTTGCGCCAATAATCATTGTCGGGATGCGTCGCGGGCTTCGGCACAGGCGGCGTAGCCGGGGCAGCCTGTGTCGGTGCAGGCGCTTTCGTCTCCGGAACATTCCCCGGTTCCTGCCCCAGAGCAAAAGGGGCTGCAACAGGCCCAACAAAAAAAACCGCCAAAATAGTCAACCAGCTCAGCCGAGTCAATGCAGAATCTCCCCTTTTCGGACACAAAAAAGCGTTGCCGGAAATAAAAAAGCGCCTTTCCGACGCGGATCCGATTATAAGTCGACGTCCGCAATGCGCTATCGGCCGATTGCGTTAGACCCGCTTCCCGCTTAAAGAGCATAGTTTATGCAAATGTGATCCAGAACACAGCCACACGATGTTAAACCTCCGTACCTTACCTCATCCGCCGGTGAAACTCCCGATCCGGTTCGCGGCCAGGGACATTCACCGGCGCCCGCAAAGCGAGCGAGGTGGGCATGGGTCATTCCATTTGGCANNACCTGTTGCAGCGAGTCGTTCATTCGCGCATCGCACCCCATCGTCGTCGACGCGCTGCTCGACGTTCTGTCGCTGAACTACAGCGAAACCCTGATGGCCGCCTCCGGATTTCAGGCGGAAAAATGCCTCTCCGACACCATCGAAAAAAACAAGGGCAAATACATCGTCCTTGTCGAGGGCGCGGTGCCCCTGGAAGCAAATGGCGTCTACTGCATGATCGGAGGCAAGACCGCGGAATCGATCCTGCAAACAGTCGCTAAGGATGCAGCAGCAGTCGTTGCGTGGGGCAGTTGCGCCTCCAACGGTTGCGTGCAGGCCGCCAAGCCCAATCCCACCGGCGCTACGCCGATCTACAAATTGGTCGACAAGCCGGTGATCAACGTGCCCGG
>PLKY01000326.1 GCA_003140785.1 Acidobacteriaceae bacterium
TTGCAAAGGAATGAGTTGGCATCGGAGAGAAATGCCCTGGCATCGGGTTCTACTGCGGCGGATCATGGTCGCAAGAGCGATGAGCAGGGCCACGGCACTGGCGCACCGACGTCCGAGACTGGGAAGAAGCAATGATTGTTGCGATGCAGGAGAAGGCCACCGAAGAGCAGATCGATTTCGTCATTGACGCCATGGTGGATGCAGGAGTCGGCGTTCATCGAACTACCGGCGCAAGTCAAACCATTCTTGCTGGCGTAGGACCAACCGCCAGCGTCGACCTGAGCAAATTCGAACTGCTTCCGGGCGTGCTGCACGTGCACCGCATCAGTTCGCCCTACAAGCTGGCCGGGCGNNATTGGCAATGAGCGCGTCGTCGTGATGGCAGGACCATGTTCGATTGAAAGCCACGACCAGATCTTCGAAACAGCGGCTCGTGTCAAGGCCGCCGGCGGCAGCTTTCTTCGCGGAGGAGCATTCAAACCCCGGAGTTCTCCCTACGCCTTTCAAGGCATGGGCATTTCCGGTCTTGAGCTCATGCGCGAAGCTGCGGATGCGCACGGCCTGCTCGTGGTCAGCGAGGTCATGGAGATTTCCCAGATCGAATCGATGCTTCCTTATGTGGATCTGTTGCAGGTGGGCNNAGCGCGGCATCGCCGCCACCATTGAAGAGCTGCTGTTGTCGGCCGAGTACATTCTTTCTGGCGGAAACTACGATGTGATTCTTTGCGAGCGCGGCATTCGCACGTATGAGACCGCAACGCGCAACACCATGGATATCTCGGCGATTCCTGTTGTGAAGAAGTACTCGCATCTTCCCATCGTCGCCGATCCATCGCACGGCACGGGCCGTCGCGATATGGTTGCTCCCATGGCTAAGGCCGCCGTGGCTGCGGGAGCCGATGCCATCATTGTTGAGGTCCATCCCAACGCCGATAAAGCAGCCTCCGATGCAGCGCAGACGCTGTATCTGGATCAATTCGATAAGCTGATGGGAGAACTGCGGGTGATTGCCACCGCAGTTGGGAGAAGTTTGTGAGAGGCAGCGGGACCGGCGTTCGAATAGCATCGTTTTCCCAGGTCTCAGAAGCGAGACCTGGGGCACCCAGCCTTACTGGCTCTGCTCACCTCGCAAATCCCGCTTAGAAGGGTCCATGATCGAGCGCATCGCCATTGTTGGTACAGGCCTGCTGGGCGCCTCCGCGGGTCTGGCGTTGCGCGCGGCTGGTTTCCGCGGAACGATCATGGGTTGGAATCGCAGCCCGGAGCAGGCGCAGACCGCGCTCCAAATGGGCGCACTCGATTCCATTGCGACCGACCCTCTGCAGATGGCTCGCGACTGCCAGGTGGTGCTGCTGGCCACGCCCGTCTATGCAATTCTCGACTGGATGGAGCAGCTCGCCGGCGTGCTTGGGCCAGATCATCTGGTCACGGACGTCGGAAGCACCAAGGCGCAGATCACTTCTGCGGCCAACCGCCTTTTCAATCAGCCGGACCGCGCGGCATTTCTGCCTGGACATCCCATGGCGGGCAAGGAGCGCGGCGGCGCGGCGCTCGCCGATGCGGAGTTGTTTCGCGGCGCGGTCTGGATGTTCACGGATAATCCCGCCTGGAGCCGGTCGGCCCCCGCAACTGAGCTGGTCCGCGACTGGCGCGCATGGGTCGCCGCGATCGGCGCCAACGTCATCGATATCGATCCTGCGCGCCACGATGAATTGGTCGCCTGGGTCAGCCATTTGCCGCAGTTTGTCGCGACGGGATTGAGCGCGCTGCTTGAGGACCAGGTCGGCGACGCGCCTGAGTTGAAAGATGTGGGGGGACGCGGACTGCGCGAGATGACGCGTCTGGGCGCAAGCCCGTACTCTATGTGGCGCGACATCGCTTATACCAACTCCGAATCGATCCAAAAAGCGCTCTTCGCGCTTGAACAACGCCTCGCGCACATTCGCGAAAACCTGCGCACTCCTGAACTGCGCGCCGAGTTCGACAAGGCGAATCAGTTTCGCAAAGAGTAGTTCGCACTGGAAGAGAACCGATGACCGTGCAAGAGCAGTTCGGCCAGATCGATATCTATGTCTTCGATCAGATTCTGCGCGGCAACATCGCCCCCGGCATGCGCGTACTCGACGCCGGATGTGGATACGGGCGCAATCTCGTCCATCTGCTGCGCGAGGGGTGTGAAGTCTTCGCCCTCGACGCGGACGCAGCCGGCGTGGAACATGTGCGCCAGCTATCAGCATCGCTCGCGACCGGATTGCCGCCGGAGAATTTCCAGGTCGCGCCCATCGAGCAGATGCCTTTCCCCGATGAATTTGCCGATGTAGTGATCTGCAGCTCTGTCCTGCACTTTGCGCGAGACGCTCGGCATTTTCTGGCCATGTTGAAGGATTTGTGGAGGGTGCTGCGACCCGGCGGGATGCTGTTCTGCAGGTTGGGTTCGCGAATCGGCATGGATTTCGAATCTGTGCGCCCCAACATCTACGTGGTTGGCGACGGGTCCGAGTGGTTCCTGGTCGATGAGAAGATGCTCCTGCGATTAACCGAGGAGCTGAATGGTGTGCTGGTCGATCCGCTGAAGACGACCATTGTGCAGGATTACCGCTGCATGACGACCTGGGTGCTTCGAAAACGCAAAAATTGAGGCAGCCTAAATCTAGCCTTCTTTTACCGCCTCAACGGCTTCTGTCAGCGGGTTCAGCACGTTAAATCCCTCGGATTTTGCCGCTTCCAGCAGATTCTGCGAAGCCGACACGAAGATGATCTCCGTGCCTTGAAACATCTCGCGCGCCACAATCGCAGCTCCTACCTGGATCGCGTCGGGCCAGCGAAGTTCCGTCCGGTCCACGAGCTGCCGTGCAGCCTCCAACACCGCCGGATTCAGCGGCTCCTGCACCATGCGGGCCGCCTCAACACGCAAAATGTCTAGTGCGGAAATAGCATCTTCGGCGCTGATGGCCCCTGCCCGCGCACGCCGCCGGATTGCGGAGTAAACCTCCAACGGAGCAGACGCCGCAATCAATTTGCGGTTGTCTTCCACGGTCTCCATCAGGCGTATGAGCGCATCGGTGCCAGGCTCCTGCACAAACAGCTTGGCGAACGCCGTGGATTCGAGGAAGTAGCAGCTCACAGAGTGCCGCGCTCCTCGTCGATGACTTCAACAACCGAACCGCCGCCGTGCACGGCCACTGGATGAAAGCGCTGCGCCTCCTCGGGAATGTTGGCTTCAGCCCGGTTCAAGCGAATAGTCGTGGTTGGATATGCCGGTGTCTTGGGGTTTGCGATCTTGCTGGTCAGCACAACGCCGCGCTGAATGGCTTCAGCCAATACTGCCTGCCGCGATTCAGGGTGCTGATTCCAACGATAGGTCTTGCGCGGCAGAAACGAATCACGGAACCATTTCAGCGCGATAAAAGCATGCCCGCCCCGCTCCGCCTCGGCTAGAGCTCCGCAAAGCTCCTTCACGCGCGCCTCCAGATCGGCAGGAATCATCGCTGGCTGGCCGTCGTCTTCACTCTCAAATGCATGTTCGACCGCCGACCTCGGAGCGCGAATCTCCCGCGGAGCCGTTCCTGCCCCATCGGTGCGCTCAAAATAGATCCGGACTTCGTCTTCTTCCGGCGACCAGGTTTCCGCCGACGCATTGCGCCGCTTGCTGCGGCCATTCTCACTACAAAGCTCCACAATCGCCTGGTACCCCGGCGGCGCCAGAAACCGCAATGCCCTCACCAGACCCGGATCCTGTGAGAAAGCGAGTTCCCCCAAAGCTTCTTCAATAATCTCTTCTGCGTCAGGGATACTTAGGTTGCTGACGTCTATGCTGCTTTGCGCAGCTTGTGTCGCTTTCATTTTTGCTTCTCCCTATAACGTCTCTCTAGCCCGCGTCCAAGGCGGTGTTTCAGGGCCCGAAGATCTTGGTCCAGAATATGTTAGCCACGCTAACGCAGATACTGGTTTCCTCGCAAGAAGAAACCAGAGATGGCTTTCCCGAATGGGCGTAAGGCGATGTATGGTTTTCGGCGGTTCCAGGGAACCTTCCCCAATCAGTCCCCGATAACTGGACCGCCTGCTTCCATTTCTCTCTTTGAACCCGAAAAGGAATTCGAGAAACTCTAGCTAATCAATCCCCAAGAGCTAATCGCGTCTCAGTGTAAATGATAATAATACGTTTCTTACTGATTGCTACAGGGAATCGCGCCTTCCGAACCCATCGCACCAAAATGATCCGGAAACTCCCGTAATCCTACGGAAGATTTCCTTAAGTTCCCCATCTCCGTACAATAGGGTCATGCGGCAATTGTTGTTGGTTTTATTGCTCTCCTTCTCCGCGCTGCAATCGAGTGCCCAGGCTTTTGATCTGGCGGGCCCGAAAGTCGATATCCACGTAAAGCGGGGTTCCGTCACGCTGCCCATTGGCGAAGTGTCGAACCTGCTCCCTGGAGACCGGCTATGGATTCATCCGGACTTTCCGGATAGCCAATCGGCGCGCTATGTTCTGATTGTCGCGTTCCTGCGCGGAATCACCAATCCCCCTCCCAACGACTGGTTCACCCGGGTTGAGACATGGAACCGGGAAGCACGGGAAGAAGGCGTCTTTGTCACCGTACCTCAGGAGGCGCAGCAGGCCATTGTCTTCCTGGCGCCGGAAACAGGCGGAGACTTCAGCACCCTGCGCAATGCCGTTCGTGGGCGGCCAGGGATCTTTGTCCGCGCCAGCCAGGACCTGCAGACGGCGAGCTGGGACCGGATGCGCCTTGATGCCTACCTTTCTGAAATAAAGGTCACTTCTCAAACCGATCCAAATTCTCTTAAGGCGCGCGCCGAAATCGCTGCCCGCAGCCTGGGCATCAAGGTCAACCAGGAATGCTTCGATAAGCCCATCGACCAGCAGGCAACGTGCCTCTCTCTACATACGGACGGGCTGGTTATGGACGACTCCAACGCACAAACCCGTGTGGGGCAACTTACCGAGGGCTCGACCGCGGACCTGATGAATCAGCTCAGTTATTCCAATATGGCAGGTGCCGGAGCCTACAGTCCCTACATCGGCGCCATCGTAGATACTGCGCGCATCCTCTCCTCTCTCCACACGGCACACTACCAGTACATTCCAGCCCTTGCTCTGCCCACAGAAGACACGTTGAACCTTCGGCTCAGCGTGCCGCCCTCCTTCCGCGACCCCAAGTCTGTGGTGGTGGTGGCGCTGCCACCCATCGGCCCGCCCAGGATGCCGCCTTTGCATCCCGTCGATCCCAAGGAAGTCTTCTGCGCGCAGAAACCCGATCTGGTGCTCCCAGCCGAGGGCGCGCCGCTTGTTCTCGCCACGCAACTCGCTCACGATCTGACCCTGCACATCGAGACCAATGGCAATGCGGTCGACCTTCCTTTGAAGGCTGATCCGGGTGAAGGTGGCCTGGCTCTCTATCATCCCGCTCCGCATTTACCGGTCAGTGAAGTTACAGCGGAAGTGCGCGGCAAGTGGGGTTTCGACGATTGGATTGGCCCGACTTACCACCTGCATTCCGCGCAGCAAGGCAAATGGAGCGTTGCCTTCAGCGACCAGTCCGCCCTCGTCGTAGGCCGCGAAGACACGCTGCACCTGCAAGGCGACAGCAGCCTCTGCGTCGACAAGGTTGAAGAAGTCTCAGCTGCCGGCAATGCACTCCCACTGACTTGGAAGTCGCCCAAGCCGGAGGCGCTCGTCTTTTCCGTGCCTTTGACCGACGCCACTCCTGGGCCGGTCAAGATCGAGATCACGCAATTTGGCCTCGAAAAGCCCGATGTGCTGAAACTGAATGCCTATGCCGAGGCCGCATCGCTCGATCGCTTGTCCTTGAGCGCCGGCGATCCCGGAGCAGTGCTGACCGGCACGCGCCTCGACGAGGTCGCCAGGGCTTCTTTGAACGGAGTCATCTGGTCCCCCGCCACGTTAGGCCGCATTCAGGACATCGACCGGCTGGCAATGCACGCCGACGCTTCGACCGCGGCCCTCGAACCTGGCCAGCATTACCTTGCCAATGTCGAACTGCGCGACGGGCGGGAACTCAAAGTCCACACGACCGTGAATCCGGCTCGACCGCAAATCGCGCTTCTGAGCAAAGGTTCGCAGGACGGAGCCGAGGCGGCATTACCCGTACAATTCGGCAGCCAGGACGATTTGCCGGTCGAGAAGAAGCTGCTCTTCTTTCTCAAGTCCAGGATCCCGATAAGTTTCCCCAGGGACGAAAAGATCGAAGTCTCCGCCGTCGACGGCAGCTTTCACACCGCACTTTCCCTCGCCGACGGAAGCTTGATGCTTGAAGACGCCAACACCGCGCTCGGCGTCGTGGAGCCTTTGGCAAAGTTTGGCCCTTCGGCCTTTGGCCCCATCGAGGCGCGCGCCGTCTCCGCGGACGGAGTCGCCGGGGACTGGCTGCCGCTGGGAACGCTCGTTCGGATGCCTGGTTTCAAGGAACTGCACTGCCCGCATGCGATTGCCAAACCATGCGCACTTAGCGGAAGGAATCTCTTTCTGGCCACCGCAATTGCCGCAACTTCGGCGTTCGATAACCCCACCGACGTGCCGCCGGACTTCACCGGCACCGAGCTCGTGGTGCCGCATCCCTCCAGCGGCACGCTATACGTCAAGCTCCGCGACGATCCGGGAACGGTGCAGACCCTGACCCTTCCGGTGCTGCCCATCAGCGCGTTGACCATCCTGCCCGAGAGGATTCCAGGACCAGCGTCAGGGGAACCGCCGGCCCAGCCGAAGACTGATTCTCCGGCGACGCCCCCGCCCGCAACGCCCTAGTCTCAATCTCAATCGGCAATAGCCCCCGCCAGCGCGCATTCCTGAGCAGAGGATCCCACACTTCGCAAGTGTCAACCTGCACGAAAATGGGTGCCCCATCTTAGACGGGCAACCGGAACCGTTGACCGTCTAAGGTGGGAAAGCACAAACCCAAACCAACCGCCGTCTCTGCCAAACACTTTTCCAATGCCACACTACTGAAAATACGCCCGATTTTTCTCCACAAAATGCGCCTTGTCCGCAGGCAGATCGTCCTCGGCAAAGATCGCATTCTGGGCGCAAACATTTGCGCAGTTTCCGCAATCGATGCATTCATCGGGATTGATGTATACCTGCGAGACAGCGCCCGCATTCGCGTCGCTCGCTTGCGGCGCAATTGCCGCGGTCGCGCACTCCGCCGCACATACAAAATCCTTGGTACAACCATCCGTCACTACATAAGCCATGATGAAGTCTCCTCGCTTTCGGGAACGCGCGCTTTTGGCTGCGCTCCTCGTCTCCTTGAGCCTATCGACACGTGTCCAATTTCAGTCGTGACTCGAATCACAAGGGCGAGGAATCAATTTGATTACCTGCGTGACCGATCTCAACGCTGCTTTAACCCGCGTGTGACGATTCATTTGCGGGTGCTCACTCACAATGTTCCTATGCAACGCAAAAGGTGGTCTTTCATCCTTGTGCAGACCTGTGCCTGCTGGAATTGGAAGTGTGCGCTGCTCAGCGCCGCTGTTCGTTCTCTGGTTTATTTGTCGGCGATGGCCCGGTCGGGCTCGCACGGCAGGCTTGCCATTGTGGCAGTCGAGATAACCTACGTCACCCTCACTGCGGGCTTGTACGCCGGAATGCAGCAGCGTGCTCTTGCCCTCCGTTCGCGGCAGCTCGGCAATCTGGTCATCGCCGTCGGTGTTCCCGGTCTCGCCCAGTTCTTTGACTGGCTCACGCATCGCGCTGTGGGACCGGTCGCACCCCCCAAAGCCCTTTTTGCCGTCTGCATGTTCACTTTGATCTCGGCGCTCTTTCACCTGCACGTCATGCGTCGTGGCGTCTTTCTCACCGGACATGCCGGCAGCACGCTCGCCGACGACTTCCGCCGTATGCCTCGGCTCGTTCTCGGTTTCATTCTCCGGCTCATGGCGCCGCTTTCGACGTTGAATAGCCGCATCGCAGGTTCAGCCGAGTCCGAAGCCTCGTTGTGACACTCACTTCACACTCCTCGCGATCCTCACACGTTATGCTGTTGGCATGTTGAGGATGCCGCGTCCCCTTCTCTTGACAGCCGCCTTTGCACTGGCCATCGCACCGGCTTACTTCCCTGGTCGAGCCGCTCCAACCGCGACGGCAGCTCAAACCGCACCGGCCACATGGTCCTTCGCCGTCTCCGGCGACAGCCGCAATTGCGGGAACTTCGTGATGCCCGCGATCTCAGCAAAAGTGAAAGCCGAAAACGACGTCCTCTACTGGCACCTCGGTGACTTCCGCTGGATGTCGAAGCCCGACGAGGATCTGACCGCCATGGAGTACGGCGGAAATCCGCCTGCGAAAGAAGCCTACCAACAACACGCCTGGGATGACTTTCTCGTCCATCAGATGGCTTCGTTCGGCTCATTTCCCGTCTTCCTCGGCCGTGGCAATCATGAAACCGTCAGCCCGATGACGCGCCAAGGCTATATCGACAAATTCGCGAGCTTCCTCAACCGCCCCGAGATCGCCGATCAACGTAAAGCCGACGGCGCGGATGGTGCGCCGCTGGGCCCGTGGTACCACTGGACTCGCGATGGCGTCGATTTCATCACCCTCGACAATGCCAGCCACGATGAATTTTCCGACGCGCAGCTCCACTGGCTCCGCGGAGTTCTCGATCGCGATCTGGCCCCCAACTCCGGCATCCGCACCATCATCGCCGGCATGCACGAGGCGCTGCCGCACTCCACGGGTTCCGAGCACGCAATGGATGACTGGGATTTGGGCTTGCATACGGGCGAGTTGGTCTACACGTGGTTCTATGACGCGCAGGCGGCCGGCAAGCATGTCTACCTCTTCGCCAGCCACTCGCATTACTACTCGCCCAACGTCTTCAACAGTCCTTATTGGAAGCAACGCACTTCTACAATCGTGCCAGGCTGGATCATTGGTTCTGCCGGCGCACATCGTTACGTGCTTCCGAAGACCGCCGAAAAGGGAGCGAAGACCCACATCTACGGATACGTGCAGGGCGTCGTTCATCCCGACGGCTCCATGGATTTCACCTTGCATGAGCTCAGCGAGGATGACCTGGTTCGTTCCAAATGGCCGAATGCCCCCCTCGACGCCATCCACGAGTGCTACATCCACAACGCGGACGAATAGCAATCCGTTATTCAAACGTTTCGTACGGGGACTTCAGCCTCTGCTCGAAGAGATGATCCAGGGGATGAACCGATACAATGAACCCGATGCCGAATTTTCCCCACGAGATGTTGCGCGAGATCTACGAACAGCCCGAAGCGCTCGCGCGAACCATTGCTTTGTATCTCGACCACAACCAGCTCAAGCCCGAAGTGACCCGCAGCCTCGCCAGCTGGGCCAATCCCGCGGGCGAAGTCCTGATTGCTGCCAGCGGTTCGAGCCGCCACAGCGGCCTCGCCGCGGAAATTCTCCTCGAAGACCTCTGCGGCCTCGCCGTCGATGTCGAGTACTCCAGCGAATACAGCTGCCGCGGCGGCCACGACCTGCGCCGACCTGCGGTTATCGTTATCTCGCAATCCGGAGAAACTTCCGACACCCTCGCCGCGTTGCGCGAAGTCGAACGGCGCGGTCAGACCACGCTCGCCATCACCAACGCCGCATCGTCCACCATGGCGCGCGAAGCCCGCGTCTCGATGCCGCTCGCCGCTGGACGAGAAAAAGCGATTCCCGCCACGAAAAGCTTCACATGCCAATTGGCGGTGCTTTTTCTCGTTGGACTCTACGAGGCGCACCGCCTCGGCCGCATGAATCGCACCACACTCGAATCCAACATCGTTCGCCTGCTTGCGGTTCCCGGCGCCATCGCCGCCGAGCTCGACGACTGGCGTCTCGGCACGGAGGAGCTGGCGCAGAAATACGCCTCGGCCAACACTTTTCTTTATCTGGGCCGCGGCATTCATTACGCCATTGCACGCGAAGGCGCTCTCAAGCTGAAAGAAGCCTCCTACGTCCATGCCGAGGGCTATCCCGCGGGCGAACTGAAACATGGCCCCAACGCGCTAGTCAGCGACAGCGTGCCATTGGTCGTTATCGCCACTGTCGATCGGGAACTCGATTCTTCGGTCGTGCGTTACGAAAAGACGTTGCAGCTTCTCGATGACATGAAGGCGCAAGGCGCACGCGTCATCGGCATCGTCAATTCCGGCGACCGCGACGCGAAATCTCTTGTCAGCGATTGCATCGAAGTACCCCCAACGACCGAGTACCTGTTGCCCCTCCTCGAGGTCGTCCCGCTGCAGCTCTTCGCCTACTTCATGGCGTTGCGGCACGGCGTCGACGTCGACCGGCCACGCAATCTATCCAAAGCCGTCGTGGAGCCGTAAGGCTCGCGCTTTCCCGGTGCGCCACCACCATCTCCGCACGCCTCTGCAATCGCACATTGATCTTTGCCGTGCATACTGAAGGAAATGATCCGCGCTCGCACATTTTCCTCGTTCATCCTTGCGACATCCTTGCTGCCGGCCCCGTGGCTATCCGCTCAGTCGGGTGTCACCGCAGTTCTCCCCAACGGCCGCGAGATTCACCCCGCGGGCAACTGGATTTCTGTTGCTCCGTATCCATTCGCTCTCGCCGTGCGGCCCGATGGCGCGCAGATCGCCGTGCCGTCCATCGGCTTTCCCTTCGCTCTCAACGTCATCAGCGATCCGGCGAGCACTGCGCCTTCAGTACAGCGCATGCCTAGCGGCTTCGAGAACGATCCGGCTATCGAGACCCACGCAGGACTGGCCTATTCCGCCGACGGATCCCTTCTCTACGTCGCAACCGGCGACTCCGGCAAAATCCGCGCCTATAACACTGCCGACTGGAAGACCGCAGGCGAGCTCGCGCTTGACGGCCCGGTCGCCGGCAAGGAATACTCCGGCAGTTTTGCGGCTACACTCATCCTCTCCAAAGACGGCAAAACCCTCTATGCCCTCGACCAAGGCAACTGGCGTATCGTCCTCATCGATGCGACCACCATGCAACGACTCGCCTCCATCTCCACCGGCAACTATCCAATCGGCCTCGCACTCTCGCCCGACGGCGAACGGCTCTATGTCACCAACACGGGCCTCTTCGAGTACACAACCATTCCCGGCGCCAGCCCCAAGGACCCGCTGGGCACCGGCCTCCACTTCCCGCCTTTCGGCTACCCATCGAAAGCCGCGCGCGAAGGAGCCGTCGTCGAGGGCAAGAAGATCCCGGGCCTCGGCGACGAAAACTCCGACCGTGGCAGTTCGCTCTGGACCTACGATGTCCACGATCGGGAGCTCCCGGTCCTCACCGCAAAACTCCGTCTCGGCACGCAGATCACCGAATCGCGCGGCCAGACCGTCGGCGGCGCTGCGCCAACAGGTGTCGCCGCAGACAACGCCGCCGTTTATGTTTCGCTCGCGCACGAAGATGCAGTGGCCAAAATCAGCGCGGACGGAACCCGGCTCCTCACGCAAACCGGGATCTCGCCATTCACTGACCAGCGTTTCAAAGACGCCGCGGGCCGTCCGTTGCGTGGCGTTATGCCCAGCGGCCTCGCCCTCCACGATGGCCGCATCTACGTCGCCGAATCCGGCATCGATGCCGTGGGCGTGATCGATGCCGCATCGATGCAGGTGGTCTCGCACATCCCTGTGGGATGGAATCCTTCTGCTGTCGCTTTTTCGCCCGACGGCAAAATGCTTTACGTCGTGAACACCAAAGGCAAAGGCGCCGGACCCAACGCGGGCGCGGGACACGATCCCAAAACACCAACCTACGTCGGCTCGCTCGAACTCGGCAGCATCAGCGCAATTCCGCTCGACAGCCTGCCAACGGCGGATGAATCCACAAAGACCGTCGTCGCCGCGAACACCGCAGCAATCGCCAATCGCCCGCAACTCCCGCGCCTCAAGCACTGCTTCCTCGTGATTCGCGAAAACCGCACCTACGACGAGGTTCTCGGCGACGTGGTTGGCGCCAATGGCGACCTAACTCTAGCTCGCTATGGCATGGACGGATGGGCCGCCGAAGAAAAATCCGCGACTCATCTGCATGTCACGCCCAACCTCCACGCGCTCGTGGCCCGCTTCGCCATGAGCGACAATTTTTATGTCGACTCCGATGTCTCCGCCGACGGCCACCGGTGGGTCATGGGAATCAACCCCACGCCCTTTTTCAATACAGCCTGGACCTCGGGCTATGGTGGGCGCCGCCACGACTTTCCCGGCTCCCCACAACCCGGCCGCCGAGCGCTCTTCGGCGGCGCGGACGCGCCCATGCCCGAAGATGAGCCGCAATTCGGCTCTCTGTGGGAGCACATCGCGGCCAGCGGCAAAGGCGTGCTTAACTACGGCGAAGGCCTGGAGCTCGAGGGCAACGCAGAGTTACCAGGGTCCGAGCCGGAGGGCCAGCGCCTCTTTCTCAACTCGCCTCTGCCTAAGCCAGTCTTCGAAGCGACCGATCGCCGTTACCCCACCTTCAATCTCGGCATTCCAGACCAGTTTCGCGTCGAGGAATTCGAGCGCGACTTTAGGCTCAAACTCGCTGCCGGCAAGGTTCCCGCTCTCATCGTGATTCGCCTGCCCAACGACCACACCATGGAGCCGCGCCCTGCCGACGGCTATCCCTATCGCGCCTCTTATGTCGCGGATAACGACCTGGCCCTGGGCCGCATCGTTGCTTTTCTATCGAAAACCTCCATCTGGAAGGACTCTGCATTCTTCGTCACGGAAGACGATGCGCAGAATGGCGTGGACCATGTTGATGCGCATCGCAGCATCCTGCTGGTCGCAAGCCCGTGGGTCAAACCCGGCTCCGTTTCTCACGAGCACAGCAGCATGGGCTCCATTGTGCGCACCGTTGACGAGTTGCTCGGCCTCGGCTCCATGAATCTTGAAGACGCCCTGGCAGGCGAGATCTCCGGCATCTTCGACTCCGAGCCGCATTTAGAGCCGTTCGTCACTCGCTCGTCGGATCCGCGCGTCTTTATCGCCGCGAAAGCCCGCTTCGCCAAGCCGAAAACCAAAGAGGAAGCCGCCGCGCTACACGACGTGGATGATGCCGACGAGATCCGCAAAGAGATGGAAAAGTCCGCCGGCAAACTGCGCAAGCCATCCAATTCCGATTGACCGCGCCGCCTCCAAAATAGGAATGGAAACCGAGTCGCCCCTGGTGCCCCGTCTCCGTGTGCCTATATAAATCAACCTTCTAACACCCCTGACGACGAATTTTCATCATTCTGTAACAATTTCCATTCGCCGCTTTAACAGAATGCGTTTAGCCTGACTGTGTACCAAGACCACAGACATGAAGCAGAACGCCGCAGATGATTCAGATCTGTGCTTGAGCCTTGTCGCCGCAGTTGGATGGCCCCGATCAATCATCCAAGCGGTGCGCCAGACCTGAAAATGACACGCAACCTCCAGGTGTCTTTTCCAAACGAATTTGCGTCCTGAATTTTTTGCTGGCATTTAGAGCAGGCTCGTCCCTGCCCATTCCATCTTTTTAAGCGCTACCCGACAACAACTCATCATGCAGCATTTTTAGGAGACAGCGACCCATGTTTCAACGTACTCATCTCTTTTGGCAGAAGCTCCACCGACCGCTGTCAGGCGTCCTCGGCTTGGCATTTTTGCTCTCTCTGGCCGGCGTTCATGGCCATGCACAGGCGACCCAGGGCGCGATCATCGGCTCGGTAAAGGACGCCGCCGGCGCTGTAATTCCCAACGCGACTGTCACGCTGACCTACACCGACGAAGGCACGTTTCGCACCTTGAAGTCCAATGGCGTCGGCGACTATCGCTTCCTCGATGCCAAGGCCGGCCACTACTCGCTGGCTGTGGAAGCGGTTGGGTTTGAGAAATGGTCCGCCACCGATGTCGCCCTTGAGGTCCGCCAGGAACTGCGCGTGGACGCGACACTCTCCGTGGGAGCCGTGCAGCAATCGGTTCAGGTCACGGGAGACTCGGTCAGCGCCATCGAAACGGACTCGCCGACGATCAGCGGCACTTTTACCACCGACGACGCGGATAACCTCCCGGTCAACACGCGCGCCAGCTTCAGCGGCACCAGCGCGGCCAACATTTTCAGCGCACTGCCCGGCGTCCAGGCGGCCAACAGCGGCAACCAGGTGCAGTTCTCGGTGCAGGGCGCATTGCCTTACCAGGTGGATGTCACGGTGGACGGTGTCACATCGAAGAACGCAACAGGCGGCGTATTCATCTATGACTCGTTTCCGTCCACCGAGTCAATTTCTGAGATCCGCGCCGATGGCGTACTTGCGAATGCCGAGTTTGGCGACCCGGGGCAGATCGTCGTAACCACCAAGGGCGGCACCAACACCCTGCACGGCACAGGCTTCTGGTACTACCAGAGCTCCGCATTTGACGCGATTGCCTATACCTACCCGACGACAGTCGCCAAGCCCAGCGTGCATGGGAATACTTTCGGTGGCAGCGTCGGCGGTCCAGTCGTGATTCCCCATCTCTACAACGGACATAACAAGAGCTTTTTCTTTGGTACCTATGAAGGCTGGCGTCACCCAGCGCAAGAAACGCTGCTCGAAAAAGTCCCCAGCACGTTGATGAAGCAGGGCAATTTCTCGAAGTACAACGCTACGGGATTCACCGGTCTCAACAATCCCTTCACCGGCGGCAGCTATGGCACCGCCATTCCGCAAGGCTCGCTCAGCCAAATTGCCTTAAACACCCTGAAGCAGTTCTATCCCGATCCGAATATCGGCGATCCCACTGCCTATACCGATAACGGCGTTGCCAACTGGCAGGCGAACGTGGACGACAGCGGCCACTCGGACCAGTTCGACATTCGCGGCGATCAATACTTCGGCTCGAATCAGAAATTTCTCCTGTGGGGAAAATTCACCTGGAAGAACTTCCCCATAGGCAACCCCGAGATCCTCCTTGTTCCTTCAGGGTTGAACAACAGCCAGAATCGCGCCATGAAAGTCGATACCAACTGGATCATCAAGCCGAACCTGATCAATGAAGGCGGTTTTGGTTTCACGCGCTATACCCAAGGCGCCAGCAACAGCTTTAACGGGCTTGCCTTCACCAATGCGCAAGGCTGGCAGGGATTGCAGAATCTGTTCTACAACGGCATCCCGGAGATGGATTTCAATCACATCCAGAACCTGAACGCCGACCGTCTTACGAGCCTCACCAGGTCGTTCACCTACGACTACAGCGACACGTTGATCTGGACCAAGGGTAACCACACCCTCAAATTTGGTACAGATATTCAGCATCTCGAAGCCATCACGCCGCTCGGCTTCAACGGATCCGACAATTACGGAACCTATCAGTTCAACACCAGTGGCAGCGAGGGCATGTTCACCGGTGTCGATTTCGCCGATTTTCTGCTCGGGCTTCCCAACCAGACCTTCTACGACGTCGTGCGCCAGGACAACGACGGCCTCTCCAATCACTATCACTTCTTCAGCCAGGATGAGTGGAAGATCAATCCCAACTTGACGCTCTCCTACGGTGTACGGTACGAACTGCATCCCGGCTACTCCGACCGCTATGGCGACATCGGCAACTTCGATCCCAGTGTCCCCCTCGCCGGCCGCGTAATTTATCCGCAGGGCAAGGAATCGCTGCTCGCGCAGGGCTTTCTGGCCAGTGCGAACGCGTGCGATGCCGATGGCATAAACACCACCAATTCGGCCACGGTCAACGGCGCGCCCTGCATGCAGGTCCAGGGCAATAGCACCGCCGGCTACCCTGGGGGATTGAAAAAGTATCCCCACCTTCGCTTCATGCCGCGTTTCGGTTTTGCCTATCGTCCGTTCGGCGACGATAAGTGGGCCATCCGTGGCGGCTTCGGCATGTACAACATCAACATGCTCGGCTCGAGTTTCTACTCGCTTACCGGCACTGTTCAGGCTTACACACAAAACTTCACCAATACCTACAACCCCGCCACCCACGCCATCGGCTACCAGTGGCCTGCCATCGACCAGGGTTCGGGAGGCAATGGCTGCACCACCTGCTATGGCAGCGACTACTTTGGCACCGCCAATAGCACTAACTGGAAGGATCCCTACACCGAGCAATGGTCCTTGGGCGTCGATCACGATTTCGGCTCCGGATACGCGGCGCGCATTTCGTACATCGGCTCGGAGACGCATCAACTGGTTTGGGCTCCAGATGAAAATACGCTTCCCTACTCGACCACTGTCTCCGCGTTCAATGCACCCATCAGCTCACGGCTCTTTCCCAACTGGGGCCGCATCAACACACGTGCGACCGGCGCCAACGAGAGCTACCACTCGCTGCAACTTGAGACCAGCCATCGGCTGCAGCAAGGGCTCGAGTATCACTCCGAATTCACATGGGCAAAGGCCCTGGCCGACGATCAAGGTCCCTACGGATCGGCTGCAACAGGTGACGGCTTCGCTGGGGAAGGCGGAGGCGAACGCTCCACCTCGGTCCTCGATCGCCATGTGGACTTCGGCAACGTCTACGGAACCCGGCGTCTTCGTTGGAACACGACGGCTCTCTACGATCTGCCCTTCGGCCGTGGGAAGATGTTGGGCGGCAGCATGCCTCGCGTCGCCGACCTTGTCGTTGGAGGCTGGCGTTTATCTTCCATCCTTACCGTGCAGACAGGTCCGTACGAAACGCCTTACTTCCCCAGTGGCGAAGGCGACCCGTCGGGCACCGGCTCCGGTCTGAACGGCGAGGCTGGCAACGGTACTGGCACCTTCGACGGTGGCCACCGTGCGCAGCATCCTGACCAGCTCGTCGGCATCAGCACCAATCCCGCCGGCAAGAATCGCTTGAACTGGACCAATGGTGCATCGTTTGCATGCCCCGGCGATCCAACCTGGACCGCGGGCAACAACTGCACCACCGGCGCCGGATTCGAACCGACTACCGGCACAGCCTTGAGTCCGAGTCCGCTGCCGATCGGCCGCTTCGGCAACAGCCAGGTCGGCTCGGTGGAAGGCCCCGGCCTTGTCAACCTGTCTGCTGGATTGAGCAAGAGCTTCGCCATCACCGAACGCCTTCGTGTTCGTTTCGAAGGCACGTTCACCAATGTTCTGAACCACACCAACCTTGGCGACCCCAGCATGGACCTCAGTTCGAGCAGTTTCGGACAGATTCCTGCGAGCATCGGATCGGACTTCGGCGGCGCACGAACCGGCCAGGTCGCGGCGCGGATCGAATTCTAAGACACAACTGCTATCCCTTTGCCGGCGCGGACCTTCGGGTTCGCGCCGCTTTTCTTGCGGGCGGACGAGCGGCTTCCAATCAGTTACCAAAAAATGCTTCTCGCATCCGTACTCGCACCTTTAAACTTGCGTCCATCCTTGCGGAGCCTCTCTCGATGCGTCTTCGACTCCTGTTCTTTGCTGCTTCCATTCTCCTCATCGCTGCAGAAAGCTCCTTCGCCCAGGTGCGCCGCGCATTGTTGATCGGCATCAACACCTATCAGCCTTCGCAGACTACTGCGCAACATCCCACGGGCTGCACCGGCGGTCGCTGCGATCTTCCCGTCTTTGAGAACCTCGACGGCGCCCTCAACGATGTCGCCGCGATGCGCGATCTCCTCGTGAGCCCCAAGTTCGGCTTCCCTCCCGCAGTGGTTGCGGTCCTCACCGATCCCTCGCTCCCCCCTTCGCAGCTTCCCTACGTCACTCTGCCCGCCACACAAACCACGCACGACGGCATCCTCGCCGCCATGCAGAAGTACATCGTCGATGAGCCCCATCGCGGCGACACCGTCGTCCTCTACTACGCCGGCCACGGCTCGCTGCGCCTCAACAGCCAGGGCAACAAGCTCAGCCTCATGGTGAATGGCAAACAGGTTCACGCCGATAGCACCCTCGTTCCCGCGGATGCGTGGACCGGCGGCTACGACGTGCGCGATCGCGAGATGACGCGCATCTTCAACGCGGCTCTCGATAAAGGAGTGAAGCTCACCGTCATCCTCGATAGCTGCCACAGCGGCGCATTCACACGCGGAATTCCCCTCGGCCCGAAAGTCCGCGAGCGCATGCTGCCCTACGATCCGCGCGACATCAATGAAGCGCCGGATCAGTCCAATGCACAGCCGAAGCCTGCGCCAGCCGAGCGCACCGACAATCCCGCATTGATCTTCTCCGCCGCCCAACAAGATCAAACCGCGAAAGAATCGCCCACTACAGCGAGTGTCTCGGAAGCGCACGGCGCCTTCACTGCCGCATTGATCAAGGCTCTTGAAGTTCTTCCCGCCGACGCGCCTGCTTCCCTGGTTTATCAACAAGTCAACGCTGAACTCGAAGGCAACGGCATCGCCGACCAAACTCCCTCGCTCGACGCAGCCAGTGCGCGCCGCCAACAGCCTCTCTTCGGTGGAACTACGGCACAAGCCGGCAAACTGCGCGCCGCCATCATTGCAACAGAAGATGACGGCAGCGTAGTCCTCGACACCGGGCGCCTCGCGGGCATCGGACCCGGCAGCACCTTCGTCTCCTTCGGCGTCGAAGACAAAAACAAAGTCGTCACGCTCAACGTGACGGAGCTCGATGGAATTGCCCACGCGAAAGCCACCATCGCAGCCCCCGCCAATTCTCACGTAACTGTCGGACAAGTCTTCGAACTCGACAAATGGGCTCCCGCACCCACCGACCCTCTCCACTTCTGGATCTGGCCTTCCACCATTGCGCAGGCCGACCTTCAGAAAGCTATTGCCCAGATCCGCGTCTCGGGAATCGACACAGTCGCCGATCCTGCCGAGCAACCCTGGACGCACATCCTGCTTTGGAACAGCGACAACTGGATTCTTCAACGCGCCGGAGACACCGATGCCGTGGAGCTCGGTTGGACGCTCACGGCAAACAAGCTCAAACAGTATGTGCCACCGGGCGCGAAGGTCTGGGTTAACCTTCCGCCTTCGCAGGAACTCGGCGGCAAGCTCAATCTCCACGAACAAGCCAGCATGGTCCTGGGTGTCGGCGACGTCGCCAGCGCCGACTACGTGCTTACCGGAACCCTCACCACTGATGGCCCCGCCTGGGCCTGGTATCACAAAGCCGAATTCGAAAAAGGTCCACCCGACGCCAACGCGCCGCGCCACAGTCCCGGCTGCTCTTCTACGTCAAACTACCCAGTGCGCACGGACTGGGTTCCCATCGCCGATTTATCAGCTCTGCCCGACGCGGCCGGCAAGCTCAACGACTATGCCACGCGCCTCGCCAAGCTGGCGGGTTGGCTTCGCCTGCCTTCCAGTCCGGGCGCATCGGACGATGACTACTATCACCTCGGCTTTATGCGCGTGACCGATCAGTCCCTACTTGGCGAAGGCCAGTCCGCGCAGCAGGGCGACCAGTTGAAGCTGGTCCTCACCTCTTCTTCGCGTGTGCTGCAAAAGCGCTGGGTCTATATCCTCGACATCGACTGCCACGGCCAAGGCAGCCTTCTTTATCCGCTCAATTACTCTGAGAATCGATTTCCCAACGATGCCAACGATCAGCGCCAGATTGTGCTGCCCGGCGGCCCAACGCTGACAGTCGGTGCGCCCTTCGGCCTCGACACCATTCTGCTCGTCAGCACCAGCGAACCACTTTCGGACCCCTACAGCCTCAACTTCAAGGGCGTCGCAACCCGCGGCATCGGTCAGCCCCAGTCGCCGCTCGAGCGACTCCTTTCAAGCGCCAGCAGCGGCACGCGCGGCCTCGACCTGCAGGAAGTCCCGACTAACTGGGCGGTCAGCATCAGCGGGCTACAGAGCGTCCCCGCGCCAACACCATGACCGCCGGCGATACGCAATTTCAGTTCACGAGTGATGATTCGGTGTGCGCGCCCATCAACGCTCTGGCGCAATCGTCCGTTTGGGGGTATGCTGTTTCCACTTCCGCGCTATTCGCACATAGTTACTCCCCAATCGCTTTCACCCATAACTGCAAGAAGCGAGGTTAAGCGAACATGTCAGTCTCCCGACGCCGCTTTGTCGGCAATGGCCTTGCCATCGGCCTGCTTTCATCCCTTTTGCCACCGGAAGCCGCCGAAGCACTCTCGCAGCAATCCGGCGCAACCCCGGATCCGGCCGACACTCCCCACGATTCCTTCGATTTCTGGAGCGGCTTTTACGACGAAGTCAATCCGCACAGTTCGAGCTATGGCACCGCAGGTCGCGGCGCCACCGGTGGTCTGCCTGACCCGACCCTACAAACGCAATATCTGCATTACAAGCCGGATGATGCAAAATTGCGCTACGCAACCGACATCTCAAAAGATGAGTTGCTCGACCATGACGGCGATGTCGCGGTCAGCATCATGCTGTCGCAATTCCGCCCCGGCTCCGGCGACCAATCGGAAAAGGCTTCGCAGCTGCGCGTCGATGCCACGCAGACCAGTCCGTTGATGAATCTGTTTGCGCCGTTGGCATGGACGGCAATTGCATCGATCGCGCCCAATAATGCGGGAAAGATTCCCAGCCTCGATCAGCTCGGATTCAAGTCCGATCAGGCGACCTCGTCCACCAGCCATATCCTGCTCACCAGCGGCACAGGAAAGATGGCCGTCAACATCTCGCGCGCGCCCAATGACTCCGGCTTTCTCAAAGTTCTCAAAGTCATGATGACCGGCCTCAAAGTCGTGGCCCCCATGGTCACTCTGCCTGCCATCAGCACCCCCGCGCTCAATGCGTTCAGCGAAGCGTTTGCCTATTGGGAAGATCGCACCCGGTTCATCATGAATGGCAACCTTGTGAATGCCATCGCCACACAGCAAGCGATGGCCAACCCCGAACACGAATCTACTTATATCGGTCTGATCTCCGGCGACTATGTGATGGTCCCGCAGAAGCACACCGACGAGCTCGCCAGTCAGTTACCGAATCTGGACCTGGCGCAAGGTTACCTTGTGCGGAAAGATGCCGATAAAAACCTTCCCGTATCCAAGCGCGCAGAAACCGCCATTCCGGGCGTAACCTATGCCACGATGCATATCGCGGTCAGCGCGTTGAACTCGCAATCCGGCCTGACCAAATCCTCCGACTCGTCCGACAGCGGAAGCGGCGGAGGATCCTCAACCAAGGAAGGCAAGAAAAAGAAACCTGCTTCTGGAAGCGGAAGTGGTTCGGGATCGAGCTCTGGCACGGGCTCAAAACCAGGATAGGTTGTGCGAACGGGCCATACCCAAGTAATTGGTCTTTGCGGCCGGGTGACCTAGACCGTCGCCTTCGTAGCTCCGGTAGAAACGCCGCCATCCACCAGGAGCGTCTGGCCCGTCACGTAGCGGCTCGACTCCGAGGCAAGAAAAACAACCGCTCCGTCCAGATCGTCGGGCCGTCCCGGCCGCTTTACGGGAATGCGATCCGTGATGTATTCAACCCACGCGGCATTTTCATAAAGCACCTGGTTCTGTTTCGTCTTGAACCAGCCCGGCGCAAGGCAATTCACCGTCACCCCGTGCCTGCCCCAGTCGTCGGCCAGGCTCATCGTCAGCTGCTTTATGCCGCCGCGGCTCGCGCCATAAGGCGCTAACCCCGCAAATCCCGCAACGCTGGTCACTGACCCGATATTGATGATGCGGCCATAGCCGCGCTCGATCATCCCGCGCGCCACCGCCTGCGCCACAAAAAACGACCCACGAAGATTCGTGTCGAGAATCGTGTTCCAGTCGTCCCAGGTCACATCGAGCGCGGGCTTGCGAATATTGCATCCCGCGTTGTTCACCAGGATGTCGATCTTACCGAAATGCTCCTCAATCGCGGCGACGGCTTGCTGAATGCTCCGATGGTCCCGCACGTCGAGCCCCGTCGAGAAAGTCTTGCGACCAAGCGCCTCAATCTCGCGCGAGAAATCGTGCAGCGTGCTGCTTTCCCGGCTGGTCATCGCAAGGTCCGCGCCGGCTTTCGCAAGCGCTCGCGCGAAATACTGTCCCAGGCCACGGCTTGTCCCGGTCACCAGCGCAACTTGCCCGGATAAATCAAATAATGAATCGCCCATGAATTCGATCCTTACGGTTGCAACACAACCTTCAGCAGCCCCGGCTCTCTATCGTAGAGCCGTTGAAACCACGAGGCTCCCTCCTCAAGCGGCGCTACTGCCGAAACGAGGCGCTCCACGCGAATCTTGCCACTCGCCATCATCGCGATGCACTCCGGGTATTCGCCGCACGACGCGCACGACCCTTGCAGCCGAATCTGCCGCGAGACCACCGATTGCAGCGCGAGTTCAATCTTGGGCGCAACATTACCCACCAGCGTCACCGCTCCCCCCTTCCGCACGCTTTCCACGGCAAGGCCGATGGCATCCGTGATGCCGACGCACTCCAGCGCAACATCCGCTCCGCGTCCCGTAGTGCGCTTCTGAATCTCCGCGACAACATCCTGCTTCTTCGAATTGAATGTCTCGGTCGCACCAAGCTGCCGTGCCAGCTCCAACCGCGTATCATCTACATCGACAACAAACACCCTCCCGGCACCCGCCTGCCGCACCGCCTGCAATGTCAGCAGCCCAATCATGCCGGAGCCAACCACAACGGCCGTGTCTCCCGGCTCAATCGGCGTCAGCGACGCGCCATGCACAGCCACCGATACAGCCTCAATCAGCGCGGCATGAGAAAACGGCATCGTCTCCGGCAACGGATACGCAATCCGCGCGGGCACCGCCACATACTCCGCGAACGCCCCCATTCTGCGAAATAGCGGCGTCGAAACCCCAATCACCTCGCGCTCTTCGCAGAGATTGATTTGTCCCCGCTGGCAATAAAAACACTTCCCGCAATAGACCGTTGAATCGAATGTCACGCGATCGCCGGCACGGAAATTCGCGACAGCAGCGCCCACAGACTCCACAATCCCCGCGGCCTCATGCCCCATCACGATCGGCGGGATGCGGCGGCCCGTGCTGCCATCGAAGCCATGCACGTCGCTCCCGCAAATGCCACACGCCTTGATGCGAATCAGCAGTTCGTCTTCCGCCGGCTGCGGCACCGGCACGTCTTCCATCTCGAGATGCTTATACGAAGAAAGAACCAGTGCCTTCATGTCTTCTCCATCCTTCGCAGGCTGCGGCGTCCAGCCAAATTCGCTCCGCACATTGCTTCCCCTTCATTCTAAGCACCCGCACGCCGACTGCGCTTGCCTCACAGAATAGCGTTCGCCGCAGCCCGCTCCCGCTTCGCCGGCTCAATCCTTCCCAGCAGAAAGATGTATGCGCCGATGCCGATCGCAAGATAGATCCCCGCGATTCCAAAGACCCACGCCACCTGGTGCGCTGCAAACAGGTATCCGGTGATCGTCGACGCCGCAATCCCCGAAACCTGATTTGAAAAATTCATGATGCCGCCCACGCGTCCCACATTGTTCCGGCTCGCAATCAGCGCGGGCACCGACCAGCCAACCGGCGCCGCTGCCGAAAGCCCGCCGATCGAGATGCTGATCCAGATCAAAGCCTGCGTGGCATTGTGCGCATGGGCCGCGCCCAGTATCCCAAGCCCAAACATCGTACCGCCAATCAGAACAGCCTGCCGCACACGGCTCGCATCGTAGCCGCGCCGAATGAGCGAATCCACCAGCCAGCCACCCACCGCCAGGTCGCCGAACGTCGCCACCAGCCACGGAAGGCTCGTATAGAGAAATGAGTGATACGCGTCGATATGCAATGCCAGCGTGAGATAACTCGGCAACCACGCGAGCAAAAGATAAAACACGTAGTTGTAGGAGCCGAATCCGATGGCTAGCCCCAGCACTTTGCGCTGCCCCAGCAGATAGCTCAAGGATTCCGGCTCGCCCGTCGCAGCATTGTGCGCATCGGATCTCCGCGTCGCTGCAGCAATCGCGAGCCGATCCGCTGCACTCAAAGACGAATCCTCTTCGGGATCGCGGTAGACCTTCCAGAACAGCAGAAAGTAGCCCAGGCTGATCAAGCCCGTCAGAGCAAAACTCCAGCGCCATCCAATCTTCAGCAGAATGATTCCCAGCAGAGGAACGCCGAGCACCGATGAGAACTTGGCAGCTGAATCGAAGATCGCGGTGGCGAAGCCTCGCTTCGTGGCCGGAAACCAAAGGCCGATCGCCTTGGCATTCGCAGGAAACGTCGGTGCCTCTCCCACGCCCAGCAGGAACCGCGCCGCGAACAAACTCGGGATCCCTGGCGCCACCGACGCGCAGAACGATGCCAGGCTCCAGATCAGCGTGCTGATCCGCCCCACGCGCCGCACGCCGAACTTGTCGAGCAGCACCCCCACCGGCAATTGGCAAAGCGCATACGTCCAGTTGTACGCGCTGGAAAGGTAGCCGAATGCAATGTTCGAAATGCCGAACGCGGCGATGAGCGACTCGTGCGAAACCGAAAGATTCACGCGGTCGAAATAGTTGACCAGGACGCCGAGACCCAGCAGGAACGCGATCTGCCAGCTACGTCTCGGCAATCGCGCCGGCTCATGTTCCAGTGATTGGCTCAATTCATCCCCGCCCCCGGTCTCACTCACAACCGATTTTGGATTCGCGATCCGACCATGTCAAGGCACGCGCGCCTGCATCACTCCGACGAACGCAGGCTCTGCAGGTCAATTCCCAGCTGCTGGCACTTCTTATAGAGATGACTCCGCTCCAGTCCCAATGCCTTCGCTGCGGGCGTAACGTGTTTCCCACTCCGTTCAAGCTCCGCCAACACTTCCGCTCGTTCAAATTCCAGCACTCGGTCCGCCAGCGTGCCCGTTTTCTCCCGATCATGCTCCGCAGCCTGTGCCGATGTGCGCGCCCCTGGTAGTGCCAGATGCACGGCCTCCGCATCCACTTCCGCATCCACCAGCAACAGCAGCCGCTCCACCACATTGCGCAGTTCGCGGATATTACCCGGCCACGCATATTCCTTCAGCGCTTCAATTGCGGATGCTGCGAAAGGAACCGGCTTCCAACCGTTTTGTGCGCTCACCTGTTGCGCAAAATGTTCGACCAACGCAGGCAAATCCTCGCAGCGCTCGCGCAGCGGCGGCAATTCCACCGGAAAAACCACTACTCGATGATAAAGATCCCGCCGAAACCCACCCGACTCCACAAGCTGTTCCAAGTTGCGATGCGTCGCCACCACCACGCGCACATCTACCGCCGTAGGTTTGTCTGCGCCGATGCGCTCCACTTCGCCTTCTTCGAGCACACGCAGCAGTTTCGCCTGCATCGCCGTCGGCATGTCTCCAATCTCATCCAGAAATAAAGTGCCCCGATGCGCCTGCTCAAATTTGCCTGCGTGCCGCTGCACCGCGCCGGTGAACGAGCCCTTCTCGTGCCCAAAAAGCTCGCTCTCAATCAGCTCAGCGGGAACTGCCGCACAGTTCAGCGTGACAAATGGTCCCGCGGCCCTATGGCTCTTTTCATGCAGCGTGCGCGCCACCAATTCCTTGCCCGTGCCGGTCTCTCCGTAAATACAAATGCGCGTCTCGCTGGCCGCCACGCGCTCAATCTGCGTCATCACGCGCCGCATCGTTTCGCCGCTCCACACCAGCGTGTGCTTGCCAACGCGCGAGCGCAGGTCGCGATTCTCGGTTTCTAGGCGCGTCAGTTTCAGCGCGTTCTCAACTGTCACCAGCAGCTTGTCTGTCGAAAGCGGTTTCTCCAGGAAATCCAGCGCGCCCAGCCGCGTCGCACGCACAGCCATCTCGATGTGCGCCTGCCCGCTCATCATTACAACAGGTGCAGCCACACCAGCCGTCTTGAGATCTTCAAGCAATGTGAGGCCGTCGCGGCGCGGCATCACCACGTCGCTCAGAATCAGATCGAACGGCTGCGTTTTCGCCAATTCCAGCGCTCGTTCTGCGTTGTCGCATACCACAGCTTCGTGCCCCGCAAGTCGAAAAGCGCGCGACAGCGATGCCAGCGTGTTCGCCTCATCGTCGACAATCAGAATCTTTGCTTTTACGGTCATGCGGCGGCTCTTTGGCAAAACCAGGGAAAATGGTGGTCTCTGAACTGTTTCATAGGTCGCCGCTCCCTGAGGGTCGCGTCGACTTGGGGGCCGCGGCTTCGCGAGATGGTGTCCCTGGTTTTGCGATCGGCAGCGTAATGATAAACGTTGAACCATTGCCCGTGCGGCTTTCCACCGCAATCGTGCCGCCATGATCGGCCACGACGGATTGCACAATCGCCAATCCCAATCCGGTCCCGTGCAGCTTGGTCGTGTAATACGGCGTAAACAGCCGTTCGCATTCCTCCTGCGTCAACCCCTCGCCCGTGTCCGCCACTTTGATATCGACATTGGCTCCCTGCGGCCGGGCTGAAACAGTCAGCTTGCCGCCATTGGGCATCGCATCCATCGCGTTCAGCACGAGATTCGATAGCGCACGATGTAACAGTTCAGGATCGACCATCATCGCCATCGGCTCTCCAGCAATCTCCGTCGCGAACTCGATCTTCGCTTCGCGGCTCGCCGCGCCTTCATACAGCGAACGCACCCGCTCAACCACATCCTTCGCATCGATGCGCTCCAGCTCCGGCTTGGGCATTTTGCTGAAGTCGCTGAAGCGTCCGATGATCGCTTTCAGGTTCGCGATCTCCATCCCCAGTGTCGCAGTACTTTCGCGAAAAACCTCGTCGAATTCCTCGACCGACAATGCGCGCGCCCGCACCAGGTTCTCGACCGTCAGTTGGAGCGGAAAAAGCGGGTTCTTGAGCTCGTGCGCCAACCGCCGTGCCAGTTCGCGCCACGCTGCCACACGCTCGCTCTGCACCAGTTGCTCTCTCTGGCTCGCAAGCTGCTTCGTCATGTGATTAAAGCTGCGCGCCAGCACGCTCACTTCGTCATGTCCCTGCTCCGGCACGCGCACATCCCAGTTGCCGCTCGCCACTTCTTCGGCCGCACGCGCCAGCTGCTCAATCGGCCGCGATACCCGAGCCGCAATCCACAAACTGCATGCAATGGCCAGCAGGATCCCGCCCGATGCGACCCCATACGCGATGGCCCGAATGTGATGCTGCGCTTCCACCATGCCTTCGCGCGAAAGAGCCACGATCAACACTGCCATCACTCGACCCGCTACATTCTTCAAGGGAATCGCGGTCGCGCTATCCTCGCGCCGCGCAGTCAAATACACAATGCCGCTGACCTGCTTTCCCGTTTTCAGCGCAGATTCAATCAGCGCCTGGTATCGATCGGCACTCGGCACATCGCCGTTTGTCCCCACCAGTTGCTTCGGATCGAATGCCGGCGGAGTATCCACACCGGAAACGTTGTTTGCACCCGCGCTCGATTCCCGTTCGTTGTACAAGCCCACTTGCATCCCCGGCGCCCCCGGCAAATCGGCGAGGAAGCTTTGGTCCAGGCGCTTGCCTCCCACCAGGCGCAACGCAGGTTCCGCGCCGCGTATCGGGCGCACGGCAAATAGGCCAAGAGCACTGTTGCCGTCGGGCAGCTCTTCTCGCTTCAGAAATGCCGCTTCGCCTGCTCCGGTTACAGCGGGTTCCGGGTAGCCAAAGCGTGCCGGCCACTGTGCCGAGCTCACCACGTCTCCGTCAGCGCCCACGATCTCGAGAAAGTCCAGTTGCGCGTCTTGCGCCATGGTCTGCGCCTCGGTCAAATAGGGCGATGCATCGCCAGATTGGACAATCTCAAAAGCCATCCCGCGCGCACGCTCACTCACCGCCAAATGATCCACGGCAGCCGCTACCTCAGCCGAGCGATGCTGGAATTCGCGCTGAAACTGGCTCACAAACAGCGCGGTCTCCTCCTGATCGCGCAGTTCGAAAACGTGGCGGATTCGCACCAACACCGTCCACGCCACTGCTGCCACTGCCGCTGCCACGGTGAGCGAAAACAGCAGGAGCAGCCTCTGCCGCAGGCTCATGGTGCGTCCTCTAGCGAGGCCGATGCCAGGTCAGGCAAGTCATGCGCGTCCAGTGCAAGATCGCGAACTCGTGCTCCCGCCGCATAGGCGCGAGGAAGATCGACCAGCGGAATTAAGGTGTGGCGATCGAGAAAATCCCGCTCCGCTCTATAGAGGGATGTAGGGCTCGAATCCGGGAGCAGAACTGTTTGGCCAACGCTCCGCGAAACATCTTCCAGAACTGCGAAAGGCTCCCCGCCTTCGAGTGGAATCAACCGCAGCATCAAATCGGCATGTTGCGCACCGCCGTCGCTACCTTCCTGCGCATTGAATCCCGCCTCTTTCAAGTTCAACGCAATCCGTTGGGCAGCCAGCCGCATCGCCCCATCTCCATCCACACTCAATGTGAGCGTCGGCGTCGTCAGCCCCCCCCGCAGTTCGTGCGCTTTGTTTAGATCGCGGTCCACCGGAAATAGAAACGAGAATCCAGTCAACGATTGCGGCAACAAACTCGCGGTCACTTCGCCCTGCTTCTGAAAGATCACGTTGGAAAGCGCGCTGCGATCAATTGATGCCGCGATGGCCGCACGCATCATGGGATTTGCCAGTGCACCGTTATCGCTGATTTCCAACGCAAGCAACTCCGCCGGTGGAGATACGAGTACCTTCAGCCTCTGCTGTTGAGCCTGCCGAATCATCTCTGCCGGAACCTCAACCATTTCGGCTCGGCCGATGCTCAAGTCGAGCCATTGGTCGTGCACTGCCCGGTGCACTCGAATCTCAATCGCATCGGCAAACGGTCGCCCCTGCCAGCAGGTTTCGTTAGCCCCCAGGACCAGCAAGCCGTTGTTGAAGCTGGTGACCTGGAACGGACCGGTACCAATATCGCCGCTCGACGTCTTACCGTCCGCTGAGACCGTAAGCGCGATGAGAAAATCGTCTCCCGCCAAAAGTGCGGGTAGGTTCGGCATCGGCGAATCATTGGTAAACACCACCATCGATCCCACGGCATGAACCGTTGCCCAGGGGCAGTTTGCCGGGCAATCCAGGTTCAGCGATTGGACCACGGCCGTCGACGTCAGCAGCGAGCCATCGTGAAAGTACACGCCAGGGCGCAACCGAAACTGCCAGCGATGATCCGCATTGTCCGATTCCCAGCCCGAAGCAAGAGCGGACTGCACCGCGCCGGTCGTGTCCAGTGTGGTCAGACCATCGAAGACAAGCCGCCGTGCAATGCCATTGGGCCGCTGCCACGGATCGCCCTCGATCTCCACATGCAGCGTGCCGCCATAATGAGGCCGCGTGCGCGCAGCCGCCGGAAGCGTGAGCAGCGCGACGAAACAGCTAATTGCAAAGCGCCGAAACACGGTCCACCTCGTATCGGTTTGCCGCGCCGCGCACCGCCGCGAGCACAGTCTTGCCATCGGGCGCTGGCCAAAGCACCATGATCGTTCCGAGCAATTCGAGAGGCGCACTGACTGGAATGGCTTCAAGCGCCGGGAATTCGTAGGCGCGAAGACTGTCGGCAGCAGCCTCTCCCGAACTCGATGCAATGATCTGCGTGCCAGTACCGCATCCCGAGTGAATCACGGCAAAATCGCTGCCCCAGTCGCGCGTTCCCGCAATCGGTTTCAAAGCCCCGTTCTCGATCATCAGAACCTTGCCATCGATGCTTCCAATTACCATCGCCGCTCCGCCGCCCGCGCGTGCAATCCACCCAGCTGCGTAAAAATGTGGCGGATCCGCGCCATCGTTGGGCGTGACAACCCCGGTGAAATAGTTCCGCGCGCCATTAAAGAACGCTTTCACAGGCGTGGCGTTCTCGAATTGTGGCAATGGCCACGGATCGTCGCTCGCGTAGCAGCTCACCGTCCATTGCCCCGGCGATGGCGCAGGCTCAAACGAGCCTTTACACTGTGTTCCCGCGAGCCATGCCTCAAATCCCGCGCCACCATCCGGCATCAAAATGCCTTTCGGATCGCGTGGCAACGGGCGCTTTTGCCCAATGCTTGCGCGGCTCTGCTCATGCCACCCAGCGGGGCCACGGGTTTCGAAGAGGATCTGCTCGGGCTCCAAAACAACAAGACCGTTCGCCGTCTCCAATGCTGCGAGCACTGGCTCGCGCGATGTGAGAATGGTCTCTGCTCGCAGCTTCAAACCGCCTGCTGTCTGTGCAGGTTGTTCCCCCTCTGGAGCCAACTGCACCAAAGCCGCCTGCGTCACACTTCCTTCGGCGACTTCGGCAACCCAGAGCCGCGCGCGCGTATTCTCGCTCAAAGTCACACGGATCGAATTCGCGCTCTCATCGTCCGAAACAGTGACGCCGTGCATCTTCAAATCCTCTTCCAGCAGCTTGCGAATCGCGGGCACATCCTCATTTGAAATCCGGGACAAATTGCGAATCGACAAATGCGCTTGGCCCGGACCAAGAATCCCCGCGATCTTCTCGGCCATCGCAGCGGCCGGCTGCTCCCATGGGCTGGTAGCAGCAACGCTGCTTCTCACCCCCATCAGCACACTCAACCCCATCGCCGCCCACCGGATCAGCTTCATTGCCTTCATCGTTTCTGCGCTTTTATCGTTTGCGCGGATTATATCGTTTCGTGCTGTTTGCTCTGACACTGCTCCGTTTGAGTTGCGGGGCGAGAGCCTGCAACCCTCGCCCCGCGCAATTCTCAATGCCCGCGGCCCTTCGTATCAGGCTCCGATTCGTTGTCCATCTCCTGCTTCACCACCGGCGCGTTCGCCATGTTCTTGAAGACATCGTTGGCGAAGAAGAATTTCCCGTCCGATGGCACCATCACCACCTGGATCTTGTCAGACAACCGCTCGGCCACGATCTTGTTGATGAGCAGCGGCGATTTGTTCAGCAACTCGGCCTCGCTCGTCATGCGCTCCGCATTGGCTGCAGCAATCAACTTGATGCGGCTCGCCTCCGCGTCCGCCAACAGGTTGCGCCGTTGCAGTTCCGCCTTGCTGTCGATTACCTTCGCCTCCGCATCGGCCTCCGCATTCTGAATCGTCGCCTCCTTGCGCGCTTCGGCCTCAAGCTTGCTCTGCTCAATCTGCTTCTGCTTCAGCGGCAGCGTGTACTGCATCGCATCCGCCTCACCCTTCGCTTCGACGACCTTTGACTTGGCATCGCCCTCGGCCTGCTTCACCTTTTGCGCCGCCTCGGCCTCCGCTTGCAATTCGGCAATGCGCACCTGCTTCTGTTGAATGTCCGTGTCCACGCTCATNNAGCATCACCTCTTCCACCACGATGCCATCGCTCCCAAGCTTGCGCGAAATAACACTCGCAGCTCGTGCCCGCACCTCTTCGCGCTTGGTCGAGAAAATTTCGCGCACTGTGTACTGCGGCGCAAGCTCACGCCACGCGCTCGCCACTACAGGCGGCACAATCTCCTTGTCGGCAGGCTGCGGAAGGTGTACCTGCGCGCTCGCCAGCTTGTTGGGGTCGAGCTTGTAACGCACCGTCACGCCCAGGCCGATATTGAGCCCCTCGCGCGATTGCACGTCAAGAGCAGTTTTAGGCACTGCTCCCTTCGCGCCTTCAGTTCCCATGCCCGCGGTGAAAATGTGATCGCGCAAGTCGAAGATCTGCACGTTATCCACGAGCGGCGTAATGAAGTGCACTCCTGGATATAACGTCTCTGGCAGCGTTCCCTCAATCTGGCTGATGCGCACGCCGCCCATGCCGCTCGGCACCACCACGATACTGCCGGCGAGCAGCAACGGCAGGCAGGCAACTAACGCGAGTCCCACAGGGCCGCGCCACGAAATCTCCTCAGCTTGTTCGACTGATTCCTCTCCCTTTGCAATGCGCCGCGCATTTTGGATACGCAGCCAAAGCGCATAAAGCGGTAACCCAAATGCAGTAGTCAGCAACAGCATTCCCACGATCGTCAGCAACATCTTCAATGCGAGCATCGCGCACCTCCCTTTCGGTATGTGGGCTCTTTGTGTTTCCTGATTCCCGGCCGTGGAGCCAGCAACAGCCGGACCAACCCACCAAACGTCAACTCCTCAAGGAGCAGCGCTGCAGCCACCGGCAGCAGAACCACGCCTATACCACCCCACGTCTCCATCAACCAATGCATCGTCTTACCTCCGTTACCGAGCCCCTGCGGCTGATCCGCTCAACGCCTCGACCATGGCCGTCGTCGCCGCTGCGGCGATTCCGCTCGTAGAAGGAGTCGAAGCAGCGCCCGAACCATTCTGCGCAGTCAGAACCGGTTGGGCTGCAGCCAACTGGGGCGGCCTTCCATTGCCGAACAACGCAGCCGTCTGCTCATTCCGCTGCCCCACCAGCACCACGGTGTCGCCCACGGCCACCTGCGCATACAGTTCTTCGAGATCTGGCCTCGCCAAGCGAATGCACCCATGCGAAGAAGGCTTGCCGATGGACCGAGGCTCATTCGTCCCATGGATTCCGTAACCGTGAAGGCTGAGCCCCATCCAGCGCGTGCCTACCGGATTGCCCGGCCCCGGCGGCACCACCGTGCCGTTGTGGGAGTACGTCGGGTTCATCACGCGGCGCTCGATCACGAAGGTCCCCGTCGGACTGGGCGTAGAAGGCTTGCCCACTGCGACTGTGTAGACCTTCTTCACTTGCCCGTCTTCAAGCAGCGCCAGCTTGCGGTCTTCGAGGCTCACGACGATCGTTCTCTTCGGTGTGCGATCGGCTGCTGTCTGCGCCATCGCCTGCACCGCCAGAATCACTGCCACCGTCCCCACCATCGCCAGTCTGCTGAGAATCAACCCTGTCATCGCGTCTCCTCTCGTTCCCTGCGCCCAGACAAAGTGCAAGCCGCGCGCCAACCGGAGGCAATTGAATTTAAATGAGTTACCAGATCGGAAATGAGGAGGGGCGTGTCACGACACACACACCTGTGCGCACTGTGACACGTTTAGTGGCAATGGTTTGCAACTGGGATTTGGATCTGGAAAAAATCGGCTCAGCGCCAAGCAACCGCGTTCATCGCGGGGGCACGGCTCACTTAAAACGCGCAATCATGAGTGGGGCTTTCAAGTGCGGCACTTCACCGAATAGCGCTACAGCGTCTTTGCATCCACGCTACTCAGCGCAACGTCCGCGGCCGCGCGACACCAGCCGATACGAAGGTCTTTCACATCGTGCAAAGCGAATGCGCCGTCTGCCCCCCGTGGCGCGGTCACGGCAAAGAAGTCCGCTCGCTCCACATCGTTCAGCAGGAATGCTGGTCGTGCGTCGGGAGCTGCATTCGCAATCTCGACGTGGCTCATCTCTAGGTTGCGCACGTGGCGCAGAAAAAATCCCGTCGCCGGAATCGTGCCGAAGCGACCCGGATCCGGATACCCATCTTCCATCTCCGGCGGCTGCACCTTCGCATCGTCAGCCGTTCCGCCGCCGGCCGTCTCTATATATATGTTGGAGAACTTCAGGTCTTCGATCGCATAGCCCGGAATCCCTGTGATGATCGAGCCTTGTCGCTGTGGTGCGTTGAAGCAGGCAAGATTGCTGACCACGATGCGTTTCAACGTGCCGACCTTCGTGCTCTCCTTCGGCCCGCGCAGCCGCGCGCCCAGCCGCATAAAGAAAGGCGGCGCCGCAAGATCGCGCATCGTCGTATTGGTGATGGCGAAATCTTCAAGCAGCGCTCCATCGACCGACTCGAGCGCATAGCCGCAGCATCCCTCGAAAACGCAATTCGAGATTGTCACGTTGATGAAGCCGCCATTCGACTCCGTGCCGCATTTGATGCGCCCTGTGCGCGGTACGCGAAAATCGGGGGCAAATTTTTTGAACGTTCCATCCAGCACCGAGCCAAGTTCGTAGTAGCCCGTGACCCAGCAATTGGTGATGGTCAGGTTCCGCGTTGGCCGCGCATAACCTAGCCCGTAACTCGATTTCGGACAAATGCCGTCGTCCCACGGCGAATTCACGGTGCAATTTGAAACGCGCACGTTCTGGCAGCAGTCAATGTCCATACCGTCGCGATCGGTGTCGATCTTGAGATTGTCGATGGTGAGGTTATCCACACCGGTCAGCAGCAGGCCGAAATGTCCGCCCTTCAAAATCGCAAAATCGCGCAGCAACACGTTACGGCAATTCTTGAGCGCGATAGCCTTGTTGCCCACGCCCGCCTGCTCGGCAACATAGATGGGATAGTTGCCGCGTGCGTTCCGGTTCGCTCCAAAGCTGAGCCCTTTCCCGTAGATCAGCCCCGGCCCCGTAATGCTGAAGTCGTGAATGTCTTCGCCCCACAGCAGCGAATTGTGCCAATGGTTGTGCCCATAGTCCTGGTACGCGTCCCACGCGGTGTTCGGCTCCGCGGCATCATAGATCCCGCCGTTGTAGCCGGTCTGCTCGCCCGGCTTGGGCGAATCGGCAGCAAGAATCGTGCTGCCCTGGCTCAGATACAAGTGAACCTGGCTCTTCAGATGAATCGAGAAGCAAAGATACGTGCCCGCCGGAAAAACAACCACGCCACCGCCCGCGGCCGCCGCAGCTTCAATCGCGCGATTCACGGCTTGCGTATCCAGAGTCTTTCCATCTCCGGTTGCCCCATGCTTACGCACATCGAAGATGCCTTGCGGCGCGCCCGCGCTGGCGTTCGTTCCCTCTTGCGCCCCAGCCGCGAGCGAAACCATCGGAAACCCGGCAGCCGCCATTCCAATTCCGCCTGTACGCAGAAAATCCCGCCGCATTGCATCAAACGATTTCATCCCAACACCCTCCGGTGTGTAATGGTTAAGCTTACCGTCTGTCCAATCCTGTAGAAGCGGCCTTCGCGCTGCCAATCGTCCGTATTACCGTTAGCCAACATCGGA
>PLKY01000210.1 GCA_003140785.1 Acidobacteriaceae bacterium
GCCGCGAACAGCGGAAGGCGGGTTAATCACGCCCTCCTTTGCCCAGCCCGCAGCGGACTCCGACCAGAAGCTAGCCTCCTACTTCTGGGCATGGCGCGCACGCTATGCCCAGTACACAAGCGATGACATCCCACGCATGGAGCGTCCCCTCGGCGTGATCCGCGACTGGTCACCTGCCACCGTCGAAAGCCAGCGTAATGCATTGGCCGCATTCGAAAATCGCTGGAACACCTTGGCCGACCCCAGGGCCTCCGTCCCGCAGCAGGTCGACCATCGCCTCATCGGGTCGGCACTGGCACGCGTGCATTGGGAGTTGGACATCCTCAAGCGGTGGCAGCGTGACCCGAACTTCTACCTCGAGCAGACATTGACGCCCGTCGGCGAAGCGCTCGGTGTGCCCGGTCCCTATAACGAAATCCAAAGCCGTGAGATTCTCTCGCGCCTCAACAACATTCCCGGGATCCTCGAACAGGCTCAACAAAATCTCCAGTCGCCGCCCGCCCCCTTCGCAAAAATGGCGATTGATTCGCTTGCCGGCATTCGATCGAAACTCGAACAGGTCGCGCGCACACTTCCCGCCCAAACAACGATCACTCCCGCCGAGTGGCAGGCCTCAGCCGAGCGGGCTGCGACATCCCTCGAGGCGTACAGCGCGTGGCTGCAAAAAGCTCTTCCGTCTCTCCCACAGCAGTCGGCGATCGGACGCGACAACTACCTATGGTTCCTGCGCAACGTGGCCCTCATGCCCTACACGCCGGAAGACATGGTGGCGCGCGCCGAGCAGGAATTCGGACGCGCCGTCGCCTTCGAAGCATTGGAGGAAAATCGAAATCGTTCCGTGCCGCCACTGGTCATGGCCGCCACCCTCGACGAATTCGTCGCTCGCAATCAAAAAGCCGAACTCCAGGTGCGCGCCTTCGTGGACGAACGAAAGATCATCACCTTGCCCGCTTGGCTGCAGCACTTCACCCTTCGCCCCATGCCGCCTTATCTCGAAGCGCTCGGCGATTTCGTCGAGACCGATGACTTCACTGGCCCCTCGCGTCTCGACCAAAACGGAATTCGCTACGTCACAACTCCGTCGCCCACCGCCGGCTACTTCTGGGTTGCCGATGCGCAGGACCCGCGCATTCAGATCGACCATGAAGGCACCGTTGGCCACTACGGGCAGCTTTGCGCTTCATGGAAACACCCTGACCCAATCCGCCGGCATTACTATGACTCTGGCGCGAACGAGGGCANNTACGACGACAGCCCGCACACGCGCGAAATCGTCTACAACCAGATGCGCCTGCGCGCGGTTCGCGTGATCGCCGACGTGAAGGTTGCGCTGGGAACATTCACGCCGGAGCAGGCCGTCGAATATCTCGAACGCAATGTCCCGCTCGACGCGAACGATGCCCGCACCGAGGTGATCGAGATGGGCGAGACGCCGGGCCAGAAGATCGCCTACCAGATCGGTAAATTGCAAATCCTCGGGATGCTGGCAGAGGCGCGGCTAAAACAAGGGGAACATTTCAACGTCCAGAAGTTTCACGATTTCGTGTGGCTCAACGGGAACGTCCCAATCGCGTTGCAACGCTGGGAATTTCTCGGCCTGGACGACGAAGTGCACAATCTGGACGTATTGCCCTAGGAGACCTGGTGCCACAGAGCACCCAGGCATCGCCTTACCAGACCTCCAACTCGAAATCCCGATACTCCCGAATCAGCTCAAAATCCGCGCGATTCGACGTAATCAACCGCGCCCCATGCACCCGCGCCGTCAGCGCAATCAGCACATCGAAATGCAGATCGCGCAGCTTCTTTGGCTCAAAACCATGGTCGGTCTGCATCCTGGCTAGAATCTGTCCCGACTCAATCCAGTGGTTCTCTGTCGGCGTGAAAATTGGAAAGCTGTCCTCCAACCGCTTCACGCCTTCCCGGTCAGTCTTCGAGGAAGCACCGCGCCACAGCTCGGCAAGCACCACGGAGGAGTTCCGTATTAGTGCCTTGACTCGATAAGCCAGGTCCCCGTGACGCTGGGTGCGCATGTAATTGATCAATACCGAGGTATCAAAAACGCAGATTTCACTCATCGCTGTTGGCGAATTCGCCCTTGCCGCCATATTTCTTTAAGAATTTCTTGAATCGGCGCAGCTGAACCGCTTCCTCCAGCGCCTCGTGGATGGCCTCCGTGCGCGACTTGGCTCCCATCAGGCGCACCGCCTCATCCGCCAGCTTCGTGTTCAGACGAATCGACGTAGCCTTGCACGCTGCGGAAGTTGCACTGCGCATGTTGCCTCCAGACGTATATATCTATACTGCGCTTCGTATATACACGGGTCAAGCGCTCTCGTATCTATTGCCATTCCCCATTCCCCATTCCCTGTTCCCTGTTCCCTGAAGTATTGCGCATTAATTCCCCGACTCCGCTATCCTGAACCTATCCCCGAAAACTGAACGGCTCGGGCACGCTTCCGTTCGCGTTCCGCGCGAATCGGGGCCGCTCAGAGCAAAGTTGAATGGGTAGAGATATTTAGCCATAACCCATTCATTCCAAATGGGTTATGGCAAGTTATTGATTCCGTAAATCCCATAGAATGAGGCATTTCCCCAGGAAGAGGGGAGGGGGTCAAGGAGAAACCACCATGTACGCCGAATGCCGTCACACTCACGGACCCCTGACCCCTGATCCCTGCTCCCGCTCTCATCCAACCCGGGTCCCCCAGCGACAGGTCCACGTCGCTGGGGTGGTTCATCCCGGCCCCGCAAACACCTCCGGACTCACCTCTGCGCTCTCGCGGGACATAGCCGCAGCCATCAACCACCCCGCAGCCACAATCAACACGCTGCCGGCCATCATCCACACCGTGGGCGTCTCGCGCCAGATCAGCCACGTGAGCAGCGCCCCGGTGATGAGTTGCGTGTAATGGCACTGCGAAACATGCACCGGCGAAGTGTTCTTGAGCGCCACAAAAAAGCACATGCTCCCACACGCGCAGAACAGGCCCATCGCCGTGAGTGTCGCCGCCAGCCGCGGCGTCACAGGCTCTGCGTGCCAGGCCATCATCAGCACCGCGCCCACCACCACCTGCACCACGCCGGAAAACAGCGTCAGGCTCTCCGGCGTCTCCGTCCGCATCAACACCCGCGACCAAACCATGTTCACCGAGAAGCACAGCACGCACACCATGCAGGCTGCATAGCCGATCCAGTCCCCCTGCCGCGCCGAACTGAAAGGATTGACCGCAACCACCACGCCTGCAAATCCGCCCACCACGGCCAGCACCTTGCGCCAGCTCAGATGCTCGCGGAGAAACACCGCCGAAAGCAGGGCCGTCACCATCGGCGCCAGAAAAACCAATATGTAAAAGAGAGTCAGCGGAAGATGGCGCAGCGCAACCACGACACACAAATTGTTCCCAAGATCCAATCCCGACCGCACCAGCTGCCGCGACGGACTCTTCGGCAGCAGTCCGCGCGGCCTCCCCTGTGAAAAGCCGCGAACCACCAGCGCCACGGCCAGCGCCAGCCCAAGACACGCCACAATCTCATAACCAGGCAGCCGCGAGTTGCCGGCCAGTTTCATGCTCGTGTCCGTCAGAACCCAGAACGTGAATCCAGCCAGGGCCAGCCCGATCGCGCCGCGATGCGAAATCCGTGACTCCATCAATCGCTTCGGCTAATCAGCGAGCCACTCATAGATACAGCTTAATTGCCACGACCTGGCTCGCTGATTCACAGCAATCGGCGTTATCATGTTCGCCGGAGTAGATCATGTCTCAATACCTCTATCACTGCCAGGACTGCGAAAAGGATTTCACTCAGCAGCACCACATCTCCGACATCGAAAAGGCGGAAGCAACCTGCCCGCATTGCGGAAGCAAACGCGTGCACCAGCTCGTTGCAGCTTTCTCAGCCGTCACTTCGAAGAAGAGCTAGCTGCTGGTCTTCCCGAGCTTAAGTCCGCCGCGGGAACTCCGCTCCAACGGCGATCGCGTATGGATTCTTGCGCTCTTCCTCGTCTTTTGGATCGTTGTGTTCATCGCGGCTTCCGCACCCAATGCGAAATCGAGAAGCCGCTCGCCACCACGCATACGGCGATGAACACCGCCATCGTCCATTCAAACGGCGCCGACTGCGCTATGCGAATCACCGCATGTCCATACTTGATCGCCAGAAGCGAAAGCAGGGTGAACCGTAGCGCCCGCGCGAGAAAGTTGATGAGAAGAATCCGCCAAATCGGATAGCCGAGAGCCGCTGTCCCGGCAATCACCGTGGTGAAAGGAAACGGCGGCGGCGCCAATCCGCCCACGGCAACCGCGACGCCCGCGTGATTGCCGACATGCTTCTTCAGCCGGGCTTGATACTTTTTGCCGGCGAACTTCGCAAAGCCCTGCTCGCCGAGTTTGCGCGCCACAAGCGCCAGCAAGAGCGCGCCAATCGTCGACCCGCAAGCGGCCGTCAGAACGTACCAGACTGCTCGATGAGGATGCTGCGCGACTAGGCCAACCACGACAAGATCGTTGCCAAAAGGGAGGATTAGAAAGGAAGAATCGAGCACGCCCATGAGGAGCGGCCCGAAATATCCGAGGTGAAAAATAAAGTGAAGTAACGGCCGTAGGAATTTCACTCGCGGTCTGATCACCTCGTAGTCGTCTACAAGGTAAGATTCACAAACGCACATCGGCGTCTGGCTTCCGGCGTTTACCGACGGATTCTCGGGCGTTCCTTCGTTCCCTGTGCAGTCCCATGTCCCTGAACTGCCATCGCACGGCACGCCGAAGATTTCTCGCGCCAAATATAGTCAGTTATTCTTCGCAAGGATTTATCTCCGCGGCGCTAGAAATCATCTGTCGCCCCAACTGTGTCCTTGCCTCCCAATTGACCTGCTGTTCACGGAACACAAAAAGGCGCGGCCGGCGCCGCGCCCTCTTGCCTGCCGGATTTTGCTTAGTGAATTGAAGATGCGACGACAATGGAGGCAATCACGCCCGTCGCAACCGCGGCCAGAACATAGTTTCCATCCACAAGGCGCCATTCGTAGCCGCTTGGCGGCCGGCGCAGGTGGTAGTGACGGTAGTCAATCTTCTCGCCGCGATCCCAGTCTTCGTGCCGCATCGAGGCGCCCTTCTTCCATTCTTCATGCTTCACATACTGGTGGTTGTCACGGTGATCGTCGGCAAAGGCGACGCTGCCACTCAGAGTCGCAGCGAGGGCCGAGAGGGCTAAAGCTTTGCTGATTAGTTTCATACACACTCCTCTTGTGTTCGATTCTGTTCCCATGGGCAATGTTGTCTTCCACACCGCTGATCCCCCGGACCGAGACCTCCTGGGAGCCGCCTTCACCGAGACGAACAACACTGGCTGATCGTTTCAACAGCGGCCTCGGACTCGCGAAATTTGCCGAAAGTTGTTTTCCTGAGGCCACACCGACTTGGTTCCGGTCAACTCTGCCACAGGAGCTGGCCGGTTCAGCCGCAAAAATCCCACACACCCGCATTCGGGTTTATGATTGAGTCGCGCCATTCCCCAGCCAATCAGGAGCGACTCCCATGAGCGAAATGAACCCGGCTTCGGCCCGCAAGCAAGGCCGCCGCGAATTTCTCAAAGCTGGCGGCGCCGTCACTGCGGCGCTGCTGGCGCCCTCGGCCGCATTGGCCGCCACGCCGAACAAGGAACTACCCGGCCTGCCGTCGAACCCGCGCACACCTGCGGCCATGCCTACGCGCAACCTTGGCAAAACCGGCTACAAGGTCGGCATCTTTTCGCTCGGCGGCCAGGCTGCGCTGGAGCATCCGAACAACTTCGATGTCGCCGTGCCCATCATCGAGCGCGCACTCGACCTAGGCGTAAACTACATCGACACCTCTTCCATCTATGGCGGGCCCGACCGCTGGAGCGAGCAGTACGTCGGCAAAGTGATGGCCACCCGCCGTAACGAGGCCTTCCTCGCCACCAAAACCAAGGAGCGCACGCGCGAAGGCTCCCTGCGCATGATCGAAAAATCTCTGGAGCTTCTGCACACCGATCACGTCGACCTCTGGCAGTTGCACGACGTCGGCACCATAACCGATGTGAACCAGATTTTTGCCAAGGGAGGAGCCATGGAAGCGCTGCTCGAAATGAAGGAGCAGAAGGTCGTCCGCTATCTTGGCCTCACCGGACACTACCGCCCCGACGCGCTCATCGAAGGGATCAATCGCTACCCGTTCGACACCATCCTGATGGCCATGAACGCAGCCGACCCGCACCACTACAGCTTCAATGAAGCACTGTTGCCCTTGGCGGTCGAAAGGCAGATGGGCATCATCGGGATGAAGATTCCCGGTCGCGGCCGCATCCTTTCCACCTGGACGCCGCCGCCGATCGAGCAGCAGAAACATAGCTGGGAAGGCATGACCTTCCAGACATCGTCGCCGGGCACGCTGAAGATGCGCGAAGCCATGTACTACACACTGTCGCGCCCCGTCAGCACGGTGATCATCGGCTGCGACGCCATCGCCCAGCTCGAAGAGAACGTCCAACTAGCTCGCGAGTTCACGCCGCTGAACGACACACAGCAAACAGAGCTGGTCGCCCGCGCCGAACCCTGCGCCAAGCCGTCGCTCTTCTTCCGCTTCTACGACCGCCCCTAGCCACCACCTGCGGGGGGGCCAACTGCGCTTGCGCGCGGTGGGTTCAAAGATAAAGGCCGGAGCACTCGCTTCGGCCTTTATCTTTACTCTAAGAACATTTTTCACGGCGCATCAATCCGCACGATGATGGGTGCCCCATCTTCGCCGGGCAACCGGAACGGTCGACCGGCTAAGGTGGGAAAGCACGAACGCAGACTGACTGCTTTCATTTTGAGCGTTGCTGCGGATCGACCGCTTCTTGCACGGCCTGCATTTCGAATTCAACATCAATCCGATCACCACGCCGATCTCTATGCGATCTGGCTCGTCTTCATCTCCAGCGTTTCGAATGCGACCGTCCCCAGCCCGCGATTCGCCGCCATGCCAAGATACGGCAGATGCTCCGGATCGAGATTCCAATAGGCCTTCGCCACCCATGCATCGAGCGCCACAGGATCCGTCCCTGCAACGACCGTCTTCTTCAGCGCCACGTCTTCGAGGTTGCCGCCCGTCGGCCCATTGCGCAGAAGAATTCGATAGCAATCCATGATCGTGAGCGTGGGCAGCATGAAGCTGGCAAGGTCCACCAGGCTCTGGTGGATCTGCTGGTGCAGCCGATTGCGCTGGCCGCCCAGGATGCCGTACCAGTTCTTCATCCCCAGCGTGCAGCCCGTTAATTCGTGGTGCTTCGCAATCGGCAGGTTGATGATTTTGTCAGCCTCGAGAAACGGCGTGAACACCGGCCAGCTTTTGAGCACCACCCCGCCCAGATCCACTTCTCGAAACATCTCGGCGTTCGGCAGGATCACTTCCGCGCCCTCGGCCCGTGCCGCTGCCTGAATCCCCGACCGCATGAAGCAGCGGCGTGGCTCGTTGCAACTCACGTCCGTCACGACGACGCGCTTCGCTCCCGCCGCCCAGCACTGCTTTACGACTTCCGCGACAAGTTCTGGATTCGTATTGGCGGCCTGCTCCGGCGTGCGATCCCACGCAATGTTCGGCTTGATCACAACAACATCATTCCGCGCGACAAACCGCCGCATCCCGCCAAGATCTTCGAGCGCCTTCTCGACAAGAGCTCTCGGCTCGCCACCCTGAACCACCGAAAGCTTCGGCAACTGGGGATCGGCGCTGACCCGATGATCGCGCCGCGCCTGTTCTGCGCGCATCGCAACCGGCCGCGCGCTGCGCTCACTCAACCAGAAGGCCGCACCGGCCGCGCCGGCAGCAATGCCGCCCACACGCAACAGTTGCAACATCGCTTCGCGGCGCGTAAGTGCGGGCGGCGTGCCCGGCGTTCGCGCGGTTTCCTCAACCATGATGCACCTCTCGTCAGACTTCGACCCGATTGATCCGCTTCAAATCGTTGACGCCCAGTCCGTGCGCGGCATCTGCTGCCGTAGCGATGTAGCGCGGCAGTCTGCCCGCTGCCTCGAACGTCGGCAATCCCACTTCGGCGCGCTTCTTTTCAAGCATCTCCCACGCCGTCTGATCGAGCGCCACGCGATCGTCTCCCACCAGCAAAGCATTCGGATACCACAGGTGCTCCGGATGAAAGCCCGGCCCGCCCTCGTACACCGACGACATGGCATCGCCGATCGTCAGTTTGATCTTCTCGCGCACAACCGGCATGGCATTCAGATCCGCCACTCCAGGATTGCAGCCATCCGCATGGAGATCCTGTGGCCGCTCGACCACGCCATACATGTTCTTCATCGCGAACGTCACGCCCGCCATGCTGTGATCTTTCAGGATCGGCAGATTGATCACCATCGCGCACTCACGCGTCAGAATCTTCGAGAAGCGCGCGTGCGAAGCGCCCCACGTCTCCACCTGGTCTTCATATCCTGAAGCATCGGAGCCGTAGCACCGGATGTGACTCGGATCGGTGTTGATGGTGAGCCCGCACACTTCGAGGTCGCGCGCATTGCGGTCCCAAACCAGGATGTTGCCCGCCTTCACTCCAGCCTGCTGCAGCCGCTCCGCAATAGCCAGCACCAGCGCAAGGTGCGTCGAGATTCCCTTGCCGCCAAGCCCATTCGTCTTGAGCCCGATCACCTTGTCCCGAGCGTTACCCCTCGCAATGACCTGCTTCCAGGCCGCCACGGTATTCTGCCTTCCGGTATATGCGGCCATGGCACGGTCGAGCAGATCGAGAACCCGCTTCTCATCCGGCTGGCCACTCTGCGCGTATAACCCCGGATCGCGCGCGATCACAACTCTTCCGGGGAGGTGTTCCGCAGGGATCGCCATAATATTGGACAAACCAAACGCACCCTGCGAACCCAGCAGCAGCGCTCCCGTAGCTGAATTTTTCAGAAACTCGCGGCGGTTTTTCATCGCTTTCCTCGTCTTCTCTGCGCGCCCCATCTCAAGGGCGCTGGGTTATAGTCGTGCCTCTACACCGCGGGCCAGCGCCAGCAGTGCCTGCGGCGCATCGGGTCTGGACTCGTACGCCACAATGCGCACTACATAACGCCCTTTGCGGAAGCTCACACTTTGCGCGTACTGCACGCCTTCGTCGCCGAGTTGGATTGTCTTGGCATCGCGCGTGAGTCCGGTCTCGAGAATCTTGCGCGCGCCTTCCGGTCCGGTCATGGTATGTACATCCACCACCGCTTCCAGTTGGCCGTTATACATGTAGCCCGAGGTTGCGGTTGAAACCACGCCCGCCTGAATGAAATGCTCGGCGTCTCCGTCGATGTACTGCCAGAGATCTTTCGCCAGAAAGACGCGCGTCGCATCGGTCTTCTGCCAACCTGCAACAGATCCTGAATCAGGAAATGGATTTGCATCTTTCTTCTTGCATCCGGACGCCACACTGAGCGCAACGATTGCGACCAACATTGCCGTCCGCATCGATTTTCTCCAACCAATCAACACAGCTTCTCCTATTTGCCCAGCAAAATCTGGCTGCTCGGTGAACGGCTCTCGCCGATACTCGTCACATACACGGCTGGTCGATCCTGCAGCGGGCACGCATACTCGCATGCGCCGCATCCCACACATCGGCTAGGATCGATGCGCGGCTGTTTCAGCGTCTTCGTCTTGCCCGCCGAATCGATCACATCGGCCTCTTCCACATAAATCGCCTTAGGCGACACCGGGCACCACTCCTCGCACACAATGCATTCGGTAGCTTCCGCCCATGGCAGACAACGGCCGCGATCGTAGAATGCCGTGCCCAGGCGAATCGACTGGTTTCCACCATTCTGTGCGCCGACGCCAACCACCCAGCCTTTTTCCTTCGGAGTAATCTGCCAGATCGCGCCCGTCGGGCAAACCTCGGAGCACAACACGCAACTCGGCTCGCAATAACCTATGCGCGGAACCAGCGTCGGTGTCCACAGTCCCTCAATGCCAGCTTGGTCGAGCGTGGGATGCAATGAGTTGTTGGGGCAAACCTTCATGCACTCGCCGCAGCGGATGCAACGCGAGAGAAACGCTTCCTCATCCAGCGCACCCGGAGGCCGCAGCAACAGATCGTGCCTCCCCTTGCCCAGCCCGGTATTCGCGCGCATCAGCGGAACCACCGCGACGCCCGCAGCCAGACCCGTCAGAGCCTTGCGACGGCCGATATCCGGCGATGTCACTTCACGCTCGTTCCTGAAAAACTGGAACGTGAGGCTCGAATGCGGACAACTGTCCACACAGTTCATGCACATCAGGCACTCGGATTTGCGCCACGGCACGCCGCCTATCGGGTCGTCCCCACCCTGGCAATGCAGCAGGCAGCGATTGCATTTGTCGCAACTGGCCGCGTCTTTGTGCAGACCGAGAATCGACCAGCGCGAAACCGCACCCAGTAATGCTCCCAGCGGGCAGATAGAACGGCACCAGAATCGCGTCACGCGCAAACTGGCTGCCAGGATCGCCAGAAATAAAACTCCGAGCAGCGCTCCCTGCGCGAAGTGCGTCTGCCGAAAATCGAGGATGACTGCCTGCAACACGGTGTGCAGCGATTCGCCCGTGATCTTCACCAGCGCGATATGACTGTGTTCCAGAGGCGTAATTACGGCACGCACAGCAAAATTGAAAGCGGGCAATAGCGACAGCCCCACAGACCGCACCAGCAAGCTGAACGGGTCCAGCCAGCCAATCGCCATCGTGCCGCACAATGCCGCGACCAGACCGGCAATTAGCACAACATATTTGACCGTCTGCCACCGCTTGTACCGGTTCGATTCAATCCGCTGTTTGCCTCGTTTAGACTCCGACGGCATGTTGCCGACAACGTGTTGGAGCGTGCCCATCGGGCAAATCCATCCGCAGAAAAAACGCCCGAGAAACAGCGTAGGAACCAGAATCACAAGGCTCCACAGCAGCCCGCGATACAGCGCATGGCTCGCCAAAGCGTTGGTCAACGCAATCAGCGGATCCCACTCGAAAAACAACCGCACTGGCGCGCGCAGATGAATGTCGCCAGCGCCGCCTGGCGATGGACGTAGCGATGTGAAGATAAGAAGCGCGAGAAACAGAAGCAGAAATACGATCTGCGAATTCCTGCGCAACCGCGGAAGTTTGGAACGCGCCACGAATCTCCTCCGCATTGCGCGACGTGGACGCCGTCAATGCAAAGAGGAACGCGCCCGGATATTCGATTGCCGCTGGATACGACGAACCGAGGAGGCGGTCCTATTCAAGAAGGTATGATTCGCGCTAAAGCAGGCCAAAAACTGTGATCGTGATCACTTTGAGCGGCTTCTAACTCGCAAGACACCGCTTTTACGGCCAATTTATATCCGTGAGACCCTTGCAAAATGCACGCAGGTCGGCTGCTATAGATGGTTAATCAACGAAGCGATACAGGCAGCGCCGAAGCCATTATCGATGTTCACGACAGAAACATTGGGAGCGCATGTGTTCAACATGCCCAGCAAAGCTGCCACACCGCCAAACGACGCGCCATATCCCACGCTCGTCGGCACCGCCAGCACCGGCGCATTCACAAGTCCCGCTACCACCGTCGGCAGCGCGCCCTCCATGCCCGCGCACACAATCAGTACGCGCGCCGTTTGCAGAGATTGCTTCTGCGCGAGCAGCCGATGAATGCCCGCGACCCCCACGTCGGCGATCACCTTGACTGTGTTACCCATCAGGCGCGCAGTCACGGCCGCCTCTTCGGCGACCGGCAAATCGCTGGTGCCTGCGCACACCACGGCCACCGTTCCCGTGCCCGGTGTGGTCGGGGCCTGTGCCAGAGTGATGGCGCGTGCCGCTTCATGATAGATCGCTGCGGGCTCAACGGCCGTCACTGCCTCGAACGCTTCGCGCGAAGCCCGCGTGGCCAGCACGTTGCCGCCGGCCTTGGCCATCCGCGCAAAGATCGTCGCCACCTGCGCTGTCGTCTTTCCGGCTGCAAAAATCACCTCCGGCATGCCGGTGCGCAACGCACGATGATGATCTAGTTTGGCGAACCCCAGGTCCTCGAAAGGCAGGTCTTTCAGACGCTCCAACGCGTCGTCCACGCCGGTGCGTCCTTCGCTCACCTCTTTCAACAGCGACTCAATCTGGAGGCGATTCATGCGCGCGTTTCCTTCTTTGCATGGCCGGCACTGTACGCCCGCATCGCCGCTTGCATCACCTGCTTCAGCGGGATGGAATGCTTACGTGCGATGGCGCGGCAATCCTCGTACTCCGGTGCTGCATTCGCAACTTCGCCGGAAGGCCAGCGCGCAATCTTGATGCTCACCGGACCCCAAGGCGTCTGCGCCTCCGTAAACTCACGCGCCAGCGACGACTTGTTCTCCAGTCTCCAATGCAGTCCGATGGTGGTTGTCTCGCGAAAGATCATCTCGCGCATCGCAGGCACAAGGTCAGGGCGGCAAAGCACGGTCAACTGAACCCCCGCGCGCCCTTTCTTCATCTGCACTGTGGCTCGATAGACATCCCATGCACCGGCCTCGAGTAGCAACTCGCTCACATACGCAAGCAGTTGCGGACTCGAATCGTCTACCACCGTCTCAATCACCGCGATCGGCTCCGTCGGCGTCTCCTGCGCAGTGCTCTCTTCGCCGACGAGCAGCCTCACGAGGTTTGCCTGCCCCGGCGTATCCCGCCCTCCCGCGCCATATCCCGACGCCGCAACGCGCATCGCCGGCAGGGGCCCATACTGGACATCCAACATCCTTAGGATCGCCGCGCCCGTCGGCGTCACGCGTTCCATTGGNNGGGGCCGCCCGCATACACCGGCGCATTCCCCAGAAGCGCCAAGGTCGCCGGCGCCGGCACAGGCAGAATGCCGTGCGCACACTCCACCGTGCCGCTGCCCACATTCAATGGAGAAGCCATCCACCGATCCACACCCAGCGCTGCGCATCCCGCCGCCGCGCACACGATGTCCACGATGGTGTCGACAGCACCCACTTCATGAAAATGCACCGTCTCAATGGGAACCGAATGAATCGCCGCCTCGGCCTCGCCTAGCAGCTGAAATGCGCGACTGGCGCGTTCCTTCACGCCATCGGCCAGCGGCGCTGAACGAATGATCTCGAGGATCGTTGACAGCGAACGATGGTGCTCATGCGCATGCGTGTGCTCGTGCGTGTGTTCACCGGCAACTTCATGCTCATGCGTGTGCCCATGGTCACCCCCATGCGTGTGTTCGTGGGTATGTGTATGAGTGTGGCTCTGCTCGTGTGTTGTCTCCGACCCATGCGTGTGATGTCCATCTTCATGCGCATGGGCCGCATCGCCGCTGTGCGCATGCTCCGTCGCCGCACCATCGCCGGTCAGCACATCCACCTTGGTTCCCGCGATACCGCCGCGGCTCACCTTGCGCATCTCGAGGCGCGCACCCACATTCAGCGCGGCAGTCGTCTCCTCAAGCAGGCTGAAAGGAGCGCCGGCATCCACAAGGGCGCCAAGCAGCATGTCGCCGCTGATGCCGGAAAAGCACTCCAGATATCCAATGCGCATCGGTCTCGAATTCTAAATGGTTGGTTAGGCGCCGCGCCGCATGAGAATCTCCGCGGGAAGGACTACATTCATTGACCCCGACCTAAAGCCCGCCGTGTCCAGCGTTACGTACTGGAATCCGATTTTGCGCAAAGCTGCCGTGATCGCATCAAGCATCTCCATTGTGAGCGCACGCTGCAGCTCGGACCTTGAAATCTCCACGCGCGCCAGCTCTCCATGATGCCGCACACGAAATTCGCGGAAGCCCAGTTGCCGCAGGCTCTCCTCGCCCAGTTCAACCTGTTCCAGCACTTCGCGCGTCACGGTGCGCCCATACTCCACACGAGAACTCAGGCACGGCGCTGCCGGGCGATCCCACAGCGTGTAGCCGGCCGCCTTCGCTAGCGTGCGAATCTCCAGCTTCGTCAGGCCGACATCCGCCAGCGGCGCCAGCACATCATTCTCCTGCGCAGCGCGCTGGCCAGGTCGAAAGTCGCGCGTGTCGTCGGAATTCATGCCGTAGGCAATATTCGTAAATCCCAGCTCTCCGCCGAGCGTCTTCATGCCTTCAAAAAGCTCCGTCTTGCAATGAAAGCAGCGATTGGCGTCGTTGCGCTGGTACTCCGGCTTGTCCAATTCTTCTGTCTGGATCACGCGCAGAGGCATTCCAATTGACCGCGCAAACGCACGGGCCTGCTCCATATCCCGCCGCGCCAGGCTCGGCGAATCGGCCAGCACTGCCAGCATTCTGTCGCCCAGCACACGATGCGCCGTGGCCGCCAGAAACGCCGAATCCACGCCTCCCGAATACGCCACCATCACACTGCCCAGCCCACGCAGCCGATCTTCGACTGCGTGCAGCTTCGACTCCGCTAGTTCAAGCTCCGGAGTGCTGGATTGCGCGAACGTCGCCATGGGCCCGATTATAGCGAAACTAGAGTCCATGTTGTCCAAAGCCTCTACCCGCTCTTTCAGTCCTTGCAATTCCTTCCCCAACGCCTGTCTCCTGTCGGAAGTCGTTCCAAACCCAGCGAGTGCTCAATCTCACTCTAATCAGAGATGCGATATACTCGGACCCGGTTAGGAATTGAACGGAGATCTTTCGATGAATGTGCAAGGAATCAGCAAGCTCGCCGCCGTTGCGGCGCTGGCGGTCGCAGTTTTCGCGTCACCCCTTCGCATCGTGGCGCAGGGCGGGGACACAGTTCTCAAGCCAGCCGACACACAAAAGCTCCTCCCGGCGGCCGTCTATTACAAAGCGCAATCGGCCCCCACGCAGCTGCGCAACTCCGGCGGCGTCAAGTTCGCCGACGGCTACTACGTCCTCGCCACCCTGGTCGACACCAGCGGCTACTCGAGTGACGTGGCTTCGAAATATCAGACCTATTTCATCACCGAAGTGCCTATCAAGCTCGGCGGCGAAAGCCTTCCCGCAGGCGTCTACGGGGTTGGGTTCATTCCCGGCGACAAGTTCGTCGTCACCGACGTGGGCGCGCACGACGTGCTCACGGTCAGCTCCTCCAGCGATCAGGACATCAAGCGGCCTGTGCCGCTGCAGGTCATAACCGACCCAGCCGGCGGATTCCGTCTCTACGAAGGCCGCAAATACGTCACCTTCAGCCGGTAAGCCGGAGCAAACGGGAGATCTAAGGCCTGCAAGTTGAAATCCGGCGGGGAAAGCTGTAACGTATATACAGAACCGTATGTACGAGGCTGCATCGTGCGGTTCAGCTGGGACGAACGGAAGAATCGCTCAAGCCTTCGCAAGCACGGAGTCAGCTTCGAAGCGGCCAGACTCGCCTTTGCCGATCCGTTCGCGATCTTCGAGCAGGACCGCGAAATGGACAACGAAGTCCGGTGGCAGGCAATCGGCAAGGTCGGCGGAAAAACTCTCTTAATTGGTAGCACATACCTATGAAGACGACGAAGGTGAAGAGACAATCCGGATCATCTCGGCCCGCCGTACGGCAACGCGGGAGCGTGAAATCTACGACCGCCAATTTCATCCGGGTAACGACTGACGATGAGTTGGAGCGCGACCCCAAGGTAAAGGCGCGCATCAAGCGAGAGTTGGCCCGGCTTGCCAAAGCAGGACCAATCGATCTCTCCGACGCACCTGAGCTTCCCGCTCCCGCCTGGGAGAAGCCGATTCGTGGCATGGACGCATGGCTCAAAACAGTACGCGCCAGCAGGCTCTATAGACCTATGAAGCAGGCGATCTCGATGCGCCTCGATGCCGATGTCGTCTCTTGGCTCAAGCAGGCCGGCCCCGGCTACCAGACCCGCGCCAACCAGATACTGCGCGAGAAGATGCTCACCGAACCGGGGCGGTAGGCACGCGCATTATGCCTCGCTCTTCTGCAACAGATTCCGCCGTTCTGAGGCAGCAAAAGCAAAAATGCGCGCCTTTCGGCACGCTTTTTGCCTTTCACTACCCGTCAACCTACGCGTTAGCACCCACCAGTGCCGCCGGATTCATCCGCTCCCGCACCAGCTCATGCCCGTGCGCGAACAACTCATCCAACGGCAGCTTGCCCGCTTCCACATCGGCAAGAATCGCCTTCTGCGCCGCGTACTCCTTGTTCACGATGCCGGCCTTCGACTGCAGCATCCGCCACGCCTTGCGCCGCTCCACGCAGAACATCACCAGCTGCCGCGACAGCGCGCGATACTCCACCTTGCCGTTCTCCTCGTACTTGATGTACACGCCGAAGTCTGGAATGAACGCCCGATGCGAGGGATTCAGGTAGCGCCGATACACCACATCCTGCTGCGTGATTCGCACCAGCATGTTGTCCAGATGAATCAGTTTCTCCGCTGCCTCGGGCTTGATCTTTTTAAGGTGATTGCGGAAGCGCGCCTCGGTCGTGCACCAGTGCGCCACCGTGTACTTCATCGTCTCGCCGGTCGACTTCAGCTTCGTCTCGTACCAGTCGAGATCGATCGACGGATTGCCCTTGATGTCCAGAGCCTCCTGGTACGTCTCGCCCTTGCGCAGATCGAACACGAACTCCGGTGCGCCACGCGAATCGCGCACGCGCTGCGCCTGGTGCAACGCCATATCGTCCGGCACACCGTGTTCCGGCTGGCAGGTGGTGAAGCATTGCAGGAACATCGTGCCCCGATACTCCAGGCCATCGAGAATCGCCCGATAAAGTTTCGGCGCATTGGCCATCGAGACCTGCGCGACGAAGGGAGAGCCGTGTCCCGCGAGGAACGTCTCGGCCACCGTTTTCTTTTCCGTGTTCTTGCCCTGTGTCGCGGTGCCGAAGGTATTCATATCGCCGCCGCCCAACATCGGCGTCGAATCGGAATTCTGTCCGCCAGTGTTGGAGTAGACCTGCGTGTCGAGCATCAGCGCCTTCACGTTCGGCCGGTTCTGCAGAATCACCTTCGACATGTTCTGGTAGCCGATGTCGCCCATGCCGCCGTCCCCGCCGACTACCCAGACCTTAGGCAGTTCGACGATCTCCTGATCGGTCATCAACGCATCGGTGAAGTGTGTGAACTCGTAGTACTCGCGATCCGAAATCACCTTACTATCGCGCGTCAGCAGAATGTCTGCCAGCCGCTCCGGCAATACCGACCGGCGCGCGTGATCCACGATGAAGCTCTCGCCCATCAGCCAGCCAATCGTGATGCCGTCCTGGAACAGCGAGTTCATCCACGGATAAGGATGCGGATTGTTCGGCGCGGTCGATCCATATACGGTGTTGCAACCTGTGTGCGCCGCCATCGCCATCACGCTCATGCCATTGGCCAGGCGCCCATCCACAGGCTGCAGGCTCTTGTGATTGAAAGCCTCGGTCAGCAGAACCGCCGCGATCGCTTCCACAAGCTGTGCATCGGTGATCTCGCCGTGCTCGGCTTCATATGCGCTGATGCGTGCTAGCGTGTCCGCGTCGTCCTCGCCGCCCAGCCCAAGAATCATGTGCGCAATCGCCTGACGCAGCAGTTTGTACTCCGCCGCGTTGCTCTCCTTCAGAGCTGCGAGCCGCGCAACTCCCGTCTTTTCGAGCTGTCCCGCCTTCGCCACAAACCGATCGCTCTTCGCGTGGTACACCGGCCGCATGTAGGCTTCTGTCACCGCGGCAATCGAACGCAGCACGCTCTTTTCGCCGCAACCCGCGCACGCGCCATCGCCTGCCACCAGCGCGTCGTAGTTGGTGCGCACCATCAGCATGTTACGCAGCGTGGCTGTCTTTGAGTCCGCTGGGTTCGCCCCGTTAAACAGTCCCAGATACTTCTGCGACGTATCCGGCAGAAGGTTCAAGAATGCCGTGCCCGTCTCGTGCTCGGCGTTCACTTCAACGGTTTCCTGCACCATGCGCAGCGCATCGTGATCGCCGCAAGCCGTCACGCATGCCGCGCAGCCCTTGCACAAATCCGAGACGAATATTGAAAAGACGCCTCCCGTGCCCGGCGCCTTGCGTTCCGGCGACGAGAAGATGGCATTCACCTTCTGATACGCCATTGGCACCTTATCAATGATGTTGTAGAACTCCGCCTTCGATTCGGTCGAGAAACCGTCCACCGATTCCGTCACTTCGCGAATGATCTTCTGCAGCGGCGTGCCGTTCTTCATCTCCGCCACCATGCGCGCCCGCGTCTGCTTCTCAATCTCCGGCAGCTTCGCCAGCATCTTGCTGCGCTCGGTTTGGTCGCCTACATAACGAGAAACGGCCATCGTCAACACCGTGCTCAGATCTTGAGAGGTGTTGGGCAACGCCGTATCCGGGCACACCGAAATACACTCCATGCACTGCGTGCAATTCTCCGCGATATAGAGCGGCGTCTCGCGGCGCGCCACGTACTTCGACGCCGTATCGCCCGTTGCTGCGGCTATCACACCCATCGCCGAGAGCGGCGTAGCAGGCTGGTCATAGCCAAAGTGCGAGCGGAACTCCGCGTCGAATGCGTTGATAGTGCTGATCGGTGTGCGCGGTCCCTGCCCTTCCGGAACCGGGGTCGACCGGCATCCGCTCACCGTGCATGAACTCGACTCGGAGAATGCACCCGCACCCACCGTCTCCAGAATCGGCAGCAGCGCTACACCGCGCAGTGTTGAGCGATCGGCCGCATTCAACTCGCCGATCTTGATCTCCTGCACGCGCTCAAAGCCCTGGATCATCACTTCCATGTTCGACTGGACAACCGCATCGCCCAACTTGCCGAACTTCTTCACGTACTGCTTGTGCACGACGTCGCGGAATTGCTCCTGCGTAATGCCAAACTCCTGCAGCAGCGAGCTCACCGCAAAAAACGCACCGAGGAACGCATTGCCCTGCATGCGCAGTTGCAAATCGCCACGGTCGGTTGCTTTGCGGGCGATCTCAAATCCCGGCAGTGTGAACACGCGAATTTTCTTGTCGATGATCTGCTTGCGCGCCCACGTCGGCAGGTTTTCCCAGGCGCGCTCGCCCTCGGCGTCCGACTCCCACACCAGGCTTCCGCCTTCCTGCATCCCGTCCAGCGGGTTGGTGTGCGTAAACGCCTTCGGATCGCAACACAGCACCACCGTTACATGGCGCAAATCGCAGTTCACGCGAATACGGTCTTTCGCCGCCACCATGAAATAACTGGTTGGTGCGCCCTTTTTCTCCGAACCGTACTTCGGATTGGCGCTGACGTGAATCACTTCCTTCGGGTTGCCCTTGTCGTCGACGAGACCGTCGCGCTCATAGAGAAGATCGTTCAGGTCGCCGAGAATCGCGCCGAGGTTCTTGCCTGTGGTGATCGCGCCCCATCCGCCAATCGAGTGGAAGCGCACCGCAACCGCACCTTCCGGCAGCAGCGACGGCGTCTCTTCTGCGACGACCGAATAAGGATGGTCGATGCCGAGCACGATGAAGCTCACACCGTCCGCAGCGGTCTTGCCATCTTTGCGGGCTCGGCCCGCAGTGGCGAATTCGTACGCGCCAATCACATGCTCCGGGCGAAAATCGCGCGAGCCCAGGCCGTAAGTACCCGAGTAGATGTGTGGCACTTCATCCATTGCCAACGCAGGCAGGCCCTCAGCCGCCGGGTGCCCTTCATACTGAATCGCCTTCGACAGCGCCGTGCGAATATCGCGGCCCAGCGGATTGTCGCCCGCCAGCGCTTCGTCGGTGCGTTCGAGAATAATGACGTTCTTCTTGCCCTTCAGCGCGGCCACAATCGCCGCCTCGGGGAACGGCCGAATCACGTTCACATGGATCGAACCCACCGTCACGCCGCGCGTCGCCCGCAGATAATCAACCGCCGCCTCGATGTTCTCCGCGGCCGAGCCCAGTGACACAAACACGGTGTCGGTATCGTCGGTCTTGTACTTGCTGATGAGGCCGTAGCGCCGGCCAGTCAGCTCCGCAAACTTCTCATACGCTTCTTCGAGGAAGTGCAGAATGGGCTCTGCGAAGTTATTTCTCCGCGCCACGATGCCGTTCATGTAGTGTTCCTGATTCTGCACCGGCCCCAGCAGGATCGGATTCGTCAGGTCCATCATCTTCGGCACGCGTCTGCGCGTCGGTCCAAACAAAACGCGCTGCGCCTCGGTGGGGCAATCGATAATGTCATCGGGCGCGCCGAGATACTCGCGAATCAGCTCCGACTCATGCTTGTAAAACGTGCGCTCGAGATGGCTCGTCAAAAAACCATCCATGATGTTCATGCCCGGCGTCAGGCTCTGCTCCGTCACGCGACGCAGAACCAGCGCCTGATCGGCGGCCTGCTGCGCGTCCTTGCCGAACAGCATGATCCAGCCCGTGTCGAGCGCACCATAAATATCGTCGTGGCCGCAGTGCACGTTCAGCGCATGCTTGGTCAGCGCGCGCGCGCCCACTTCCAGCACCATCGTCGAGCCTTTGCCCGGCGCGTGATAGTACTGCTCAACGCCGTACACCACGCCCTGCCCGGAAGTGAAATTAACGACCCGCTTGCCGCACACCGAGTGCGCAATCGCGCCACCCTGGGCCGCGTGCTCGCCTTCCGTTTCGATGGCAATCGTGTTGCCGCCGAACACATTGAGGTGCCCCTCGGCATAGGCCTGCTGAAACAGCTCGCCGCCCTCCGTCGAAGGCGTGATGGGATAAAAGACACCGGCATCGGCAATGCGCGTCTCAGTGTGGTAGCTGACGAGTTGATTGCCGTTCGCAGTGACCCGGATTCCGGGATAACGAGCCGTTTCCGCCATAGTTCCCCCTGTGCTTTCCTATTTGTATTCTTCGACTTACTCAAGAAGCCGAAACCGGCTCCGGATTATTCTCTTTTCGCCTACAGCACACTTCGAGCAACGAACGCGTGCTTCGAGCGCCGACAATATGCCAACGCGTCCTTGCGCCGGCCCAAACTCATTGACTACTTGATTGAGCCGTCTCCGGCTCTTGTGCGCAGTTCAGTCGATTTGCTGGCTCGCTCCCGGCACGTTGGCTAACCGAATCACCCCTGCAAGTCTAATCGCCGGATCGGACACCGGGGAAGAATCCCGGCGCTTCTGGTCTTCTACAGTATGCGCTTTTCCCTTGCCAGACGGAGACGAAGTATCGCATTATGATACGCAGCCGGGATCATGCTCGGGCAATAATTCCGAAACAAACTTAATCGAGCAGATCGTGGAGTTTACTGATCAAAGGGGTCGTCAAAAGGACATTTCTCCAGGTTGGAATCGAACCTGTACCGTGTTCCGGGCTTCGAGTCTGCGTCCCCATTGTATGCATGGCTGTTCTATCAATTTCCAACTCGCGATCGCAACAACGGGAAGAAGCAGAAGCCCTACCGGCGCCCAGCGAGGTAAAACGAAGAACTCCTGCCAGAGATAGAGGCTATATGAGATCTTTCCCAAAGCACTCAGCAAAGGTCGATCCAACATCCGCGAAAGTCTACACTCCGGTACGGTGCTTGTGCAGCCGATTGCGGCCGCGATCAACAACGATTCCGTGAACGGGATGAGCTCTTGGAAGTTAGCCAAATAGTAGGGAAACGCAACTGTGCAGAGCAAAAGAAGAGGTAGATAGAACCGAGCGAACCATGCCTTGACTCCGTCTTCCTGCAGCAAGATCGCAAGGATGCAACCTACAAGCAGGCCATCGAAAATCACCTCCGACCTCGTATCGAAGTTAACTTTGTTATAGGTCTGCCAATGCATGAGCCGGTATCCGGCGCAAACAAGTGCGCCGGCGGCTGCAATGAAGACCGCCTTTCGTCGTCCTGTAGCCGCCAAAACGGCCGGCCAAACAAGATAGAACTGCTCTTCAACGGAAAGAGACCAAAAGTGGCTTGTAAAAGCATTTTGGCTCGATTCCTTCAAGGGAAAATAGTTCCTGAAAAAGAACACGCAGGCTGTCGCGTCGCTGCCGATAACGTGAAGCCCCGATACCAGGCTGAACAGGCCAATGGCGATCAGGTAGATCCACGCCGCTGGCATCAGGCGGAAAAATCGCCGCAGATAGAAGCGCCTTAGGCTAAATCGATCCTCGTTTAGGATCCGGGTGGTAATGAGATAGCCACTCAGCACAAAGAAGATTGCGACGCCGTGACGCCCGAAGAAAAGCCATTTGTGCCCGCCGAAGGCACCACCAAAGAGGCCTTTCTGAGCGTGCGTTGCGATCACTAGAAGAATCGCAATGCCGCGCCAGCCGTCAAGAGTGGGAATGCGTTTCAACGTCTTGATTGTCAACGAATCCTTCTGAGTCATGTTCAACTTTCTGATGAGCTTCAGTCAAGGCGCACGGTCCATGCGAGATGCCGGATTTGTTACGGTTGTTACGCATGGCGCAACCCTTCAGATCGCCGGTTTAAGATTCAGGCCAGATCATCATCCGCGTTCAGGCACTATACTTGCTCAGATTTCGCTCACTTATGTCGAACCATCTCTCTACATCTCCACAACCCAATCCGTCGCCTGCTCCTCAACCAGCGAATCAGTACGCCAGTTACCCCAGCCTCCGCGACCGCGCCGTCCTCATCACCGGCGGGGCCACCGGCATTGGCGAATCTCTCGTCCGCCATTTCGCCCGCCAGGGCTCCCGCGTCACATTCTTCGACATCCAGGACGAACCCGCGCATCAGCTGATCGAAACCCTCATCGCCGACGGCTGCCCTGCGCCCCTTTACACCCCCTGCGACATCACCAACATTCCCGCCCTGCAAACTGCCGTCAAGAGGGTGATCGACACCTACGGCACCGTCGACATCCTCGTCAACAACGCCGCGAATGACCAGCGTCACTCCATCGGCCAAGTCACGCCCGAATACTGGGACAACTCAATCGCCGTCAATCTGCGTCCGCAGTTTTTCACCATTCAATCTGTCTTGCCCGCCATGCGCGCCGCCCAGCGCGGCTCGATCATCAACATGAGCTCGATCTCGTGGATGATTCCATCGACCGGCGTCTCGCTGTATGTCACTGCCAAGGCAGCTATCGTCGGCCTCACGCGGACCTTCGCCCACGAACTGGGACCGGACAACATCCGCGTCAACGCCGTCCTTCCCGGCGCCATCGTCACCGAGAAACAGAAGCGGCTGGTCTACACACCCGAGTACAAAGCAAAGATCATGGCCAGCCAGGCGCTCAAACGCGACATCCTCCCCGACGACGTCGCCCGCCTCGTGCTCTTTCTCGCCGCCGACGACTCCAGCGCCATAACGAACCAAAGCTACGTCATCGACGGCGGCTGGGTGTAAGCCATCCCCGTGACGAAGACCCGTTGCAGCCAAAAGCCGGCATTCCGCGCGACAGAGTCAACAGGCCAGCAGCCCCCCGATGCCTTAAGATGCTTCGGGGAGCAAATCGCCATGATTCCTGCCTTGAAATCAAGCCGTCGCCATTCCATTTCTGCGACACTCGTTGCCATTTTTGTAAGCGTTTCCGGAGCCTTGCTTCTTTCCTGCTGCGCGCACGCTCAATCCGCCGAAGAGGCCGCCAAGATAGCCGCCAATCTTAAGCCCGAGGCGCAAACCGTCATCGCGCGCCTCTCTACCATTTCGAATCTGCCCGATGGCACATGGAAGATGCACTCCGGCGACCTAGCCCACGGCGAAGCCGTCAAGCTCGACGAAACCTCCTGGCAAACCATCGCCCCGCGCAGCGAAGCGCCCAACGATGCCCTCTGGTTCCGCCAGACCTACACCGTGCCTGTCACCCTCAGCGGCTACGATCTCACCGGCGCGCGCATCTGGTTCCAGTTCCACGCCACAGCCAACGGCCCCATGCCGGAAATTCTCTACTTCAACGGCCGCCGTGTCGCGCTGGGCGACGACCTCGAGCCCGTCGTTCTCTTCGATGAAGTCAAGCCCGGCGACAAAATCACTGTCGCCATCAAGCTCCTCCACACGGTCGACAAGAAGACCTTCCAGGGCGCGACCCTGCGCATTGAATTCCCCGAGAGTCGTCCCAACCCCGAGAATCTTCGTCTCGAATTCCTCTCCGCCGCGCTGCTGGTTCCTTCGCTCGCGCCGAACGACGCCGGCCAAATCGCCACGCTCAACGACTCCATCCGCGCCGTCGATATCTCCGCGCTCGATGCTGCCGCATCGCCCGATGCAGCAGCGCGTGCCCAGGCCCAGCAGAAATTCGACTCCAGCCTCCGCGCCGCGCACCAGAAACTCGAAGCTCTCAAGCCGCTTCTCGATACAGCCACTTTCCACCTCACCGGCAACTCGCACATCGACGCCGCCTGGCTCTGGCCGTGGACCGAAACCGTCGACGTGGTCAAGCGCACCTTCGGCACCGCGCTGCAGCTCATGTATGAGTACCCGCAGTACACCTACACCCAATCCGCCGCTGCCTACAACGACTGGATGGCGCAAAAATATCCTGACCTGAACGCCGAAATCGCCCAGCGCATCAAGGAAGGCCGCTGGGAAGTGGTCGGCGGCATGTGGGTCGAGCCCGACCTCAACATGCCCGACGGCGAATCGCTCGTCCGCCAATTGCTCGTCGGCAAACGCTGGTATCAGCAGGCCTATGGCGTCGATGTGCGCATCGGCTGGAACCCCGATTCTTTTGGATACACGTGGCAGCTCCCGCAAATCTACAAGAAGTCCGGCGTCGACTACTTCGTCACCCAGAAGATGACGTGGAACGACACCAACCAGCTCCCGTTCAAACTCTTCTGGTGGGAATCGCCGGATGGCTCTAGGGTTCTCGCCTACTTCCCGCACGACTACGCCAACAACAATCTCAACCCCGTGCGCCTTTCCGGCGATCTGGCCACCGCGCGTACCCGCGCCACTGGCATGACCGAAATCATGGATCTCTACGGCATCGGCGATCACGGCGGCGGCCCCACGCGCGCCATTCTCGATGAGGGATTCCATTGGGCCGGCCAAGGCACAGACGGCGGCCACGTCATGCCGAAATCCGAGTTCGGCATCGCGCAGACTTACTTCTCCTCCATCGAAAAACAGCTCGCGCCCGACAGCCCCGAATGGAACTACCAGTCCATCGCCAAGGGCTACACAGCGCCGCCCGCCGTCGCGGGCAAAGTGGATATTCCCACCTGGAAGAGCGAGCTCTACTTCGAATATCACCGCGGCGTCATGACCACGCAGGCCAACCACAAGCGCAACATGCGTGAGAGCTCCATCGAGACTCTCAACGCGGAAAAATGGGCGTCACTAGCTTGGTTGGACGGCAACAAATATCCCGCGAGCGAACTCACAGAGGATTGGAAGAAGGTCCTCTTCAACCAGTTCCACGATCTCGCCGCCGGCTCCGGCATCGGAGTCATCTATAAGGACGCGCAGAAGGACTACGATGTCGTGCGCTGGTCCACCAATGAAATCAGCAGTGACGCCCTACAAACCGTAAACGAGCGCGTCAACACCGCAGGCAATGGCATCCCGGTCATCGTGTATAACCCGCTCGGGTGGGAACGCTCGGGCGAAGTCAGCGTGCATGTGCAGGATAATAAGCCGGTCGAAACCGCATCTGGAGCGCAGGTCATCGAGACCAGCACCGACCCAAAGACGGGCGTCTCCGATCTTCGGCTTCATGTACTCCACGTGCCCGCGCTGGGGTACAAGGTTGTATGGCTCGGAGCAGCCAATAAGGTTAGGCAGACAAACGAGAGCGATGTAGAGGCAAAGGAGTCCGGAAACTCCATCTCACTCGAAAGCAAAACCCTGCGCGTCACCGTCAACAAACAATCCGGCTGCGTCACCAGCATCTCCGACCTTCGTTCAGGCTTCGAAACGCTGGCCAAAGGCGCATGCGGCAACCAGCTCCAGTTCTTCAAGGACACACCGAAGGATTACGACGCATGGAACATCGATCCCGGCACGCTCGATGTTGCGCCTATGACGATTGATCACGCTGACTCAGTCGAACTCCTCAAGACAGCCGAACCCGGCATTCGCGTCACGCGTCATTGGCAGAATTCGAAATTCGTACAGACCTTCAGCCTCTCGGCAGATGGCGAAATGGTCAGTGTTGATAACGACATCGACTGGCACGAAACCCACGTCCTGCTCAAGGCTGCCTTCCCGGTCTCGGCCACTAGTCCGTTCGCCACCTACGAAATTCCGTATGGCACGATCGAGCGCCCCACCACCCGCGACAACAGTTGGGAGAAGGCGCAGTTTGAAGTGCCCGCGCAGCAGTGGGCCGACCTCGGTAATGGCAAGCACGGCCTCAGCGTTATCAACGAGTCGAAGTTCGGCTACGACGCCGTCGGCGATTTGCTCCGCCTCACCCTGCTCCGCTCGCCCACATGGCCCGACCCAGACGCCGACCGCGGCCACCATCACTTCCACTACGCGCTCTATCCTCACGCCGGCACGTGGAAAGAGGCCATGACCATCCGCCACGGCTTCGAGTACAACTACCCCCTCACGGCCGTCGTCACCACGGCGCATGCAGGCGCACTGCCCGCCGAGCACTCCTTTGCATCAGCGTCTCCGGAGAACGTAGTCCTCACCGCGGTCAAGAAAGCTGAAGACGCGAAAGGTCTCATCTTCCGCGCCTACGAGTGGGCCGGCAAGGACTCCACAGTCGAGTTCCACGTCCCGCCGGGCGCAACCGCAGCCACCGTCACCAACATGATGGAGACACCGGAAGGCAGCCCACTCGAAGTCGCAGGTGACGTGGTCAAAGCATCCATCCATCCCTACGAAATCCTCACCATAAGAGTCGACTACCCCAACGCCGGCCCGAAAGAATAGCACCGTGATCCCGTTTCGCAGCCAGATGCGGTCCAACCAGCCATGCGAAGCCGTTGCCTGTACGGTAAGCCCTGTTTCTCTGATTCTCTGCTTTTCCGTTTCTCTGTCTCGCTGCTACTCTAACCGTAGGGAGCCTCAAGCATGGACATCACTTCCCCGTTCTTCGTCGTCCCCGTCATCATCGCCGTCTTCGCCACCTGCATTCTCTGGGCCACCGGCGGCAGTGCCGACAGCCACCAGCCCACCGAAAGCAACATCGGTCAGCATCATTGATTTATCGCTCCTGAAGCCGAATCAGGACGACGCCCTGCCGTGGGATCACCACTTCGATCTGCGCCTTGCCGCCTTTCACCGCAACGCGGCGGCCACTCACGGTTTCTTCCAATTGGCCTGCCTTCTGTAGCTGCTTCAACTGCTCCGCATTCGGCTGCGCCAGACTTCCCAACTGCTGCCACACGCGATAGGCATTACTGTGTGTCGCGTCCACGCGAAACTCCGACTCCAACACGCGCGCGCCGCGCAGCCCATCAACATCCATCTGCACCTGCGCGTCCGGCACCGCAACATCCGCGTCGTGATAGTTCCACACCAGCACATCCACTTCGTTTCCATTGCGCGTCGCCACAGCATTCACATCGGCCGCGCCCGTCACACTCTGCGCCACAACCTGATCCAGCGGCAAAGCGCCATCGCTCTCGGTAGCCAACCACTGTCCTCCAAGCTTGCCCATCAGCCGGAACGCATTCAGCACCGGCTTGTCAATCCCATCGGTCGCAAGAGCCCGCAGCGACGCAAACGCCGGCTGATCCTCAAACTCAAACGCCCACGTCACCGCACCCTGCACCGTCAAGCCGTACTTCCGCGCCAACTCATACGTGCGCATCGTCGCCTCGGTCACGCTCGCGCCATAGAGCGGCCCATTGCGGTAGCCGTTCTGCGCGTTCAAGCACGCACCGCATCCTTCGGGATCGCTCTCGCCCAGAATGATTGGCGTGTTCCTCCACTCCGGATAGCTCGCGATCACCTTCATGCCGCGCTCCACTGCCCGCAGCTGCGTCCCCACACTCATAACCACATGCCCATCCACAAACGTCGGATGCCCTTTGGGGTGATAGCTGATGAAGTCGAGCGGTGCACCCATTTCGCCAGTAGCCGCATTCGTGCCATGAGCGCAGTGCTCCAGAAACTGCCTCAGAAAAGGCTCGGAATGATCGCTCACTCCCGTGGCTTCCGGCCCGCCGATCTTCGCCTCCGGCAACACCCGACGAACAGCCGCCGCAGTCAGATCGTAGAGCCGGTCATACTCGACCGCAGTCCCGTGCCAGTAGGAAATGTCCGGCTCATTCCACACCTCCCAAAGCCATGTAGCGGTCTGGCCGCCATAACGCTGCTTCAGATGTGCCGCATAGGCCGCCACAAGCGTCGACCATTTCGCCCACGCCGCTTCGTCCTTTGGCGGATAGCTCCAGCCAGTGAAGATGTCGCCTTTGGGAAAGCTGTGCCGGTACGGCTCGGGATGCGCCGACAACGCCTCGGGCATGAATCCAATCTCGACCAGAGGCCGCACATGCGCCGCCACCAGCGCATCGAAGATCCGATCCGTAATTACAAAGTCATACACCGGTGTGCCATCGGGCCGCTCGGTGTACACATTCGTCGAACCCCACTTCAGCGACCCGTCGCCGTCACCTGTCGTCAGCAGATTGTGCGGCCTGTAGTACACCGGCGCCGGGCTCAGCGCCGCCAACTCACCCAGCAACTTCTTCCCATTCGGCGCGTACAGATAATTCGGCTCATCCGCCCCAAAATAGTTCCAGATCGGCGTGTAAACGCCGATCGGCTTCCCGGCATGCACCTGCACCCTGACCGTCGCAGAAACCGAAGCTCCTGGTTCCGTCTGCGCCCGCGCTTGCATCTGGGCCAACGTCGCCGTCCCGCATAACACGCAAACTGCTGCGCCCGCGACTCTCAACCACGCCGACAACTCTTCCTTTGCCATGCGCACAACGATAAAGGATGCGGGTCGGTTCCGCGTTCCAGGTTTCCTCGTTGAAGTGGTAAAAAGATGTCTGTTCCATTGCGCGCAGGCGCTTTGAGGAACCGAAAGGCCAGTTTCGGCGTATTCATTAGAAGAGGGCGGATGCCATGAGGCGGAAAATAGCGATTTTGGCGGTGGGTCTCGCGCTGATGACTTGGGCCACGGGATGCCGCGTGCGCACGGAGAAAGACGCCAACGGAGAAGAAAAGACGGTCCAGGTGGATACGCCGTTTGGCGGCGTCCACGTCAATACGGACCAAATCACGGCCGCCGATCTTGGGCTGCCCGTTTACCCCGGCGCCGAGGTAGTGAAAGGCGACGATAACCACAAGTCCGCCGATGTGCACCTTGGCTTTGGCGAGTGGCAGTTGCGTGTACGCGCGGTCTCGTATTCCACTGCAGATCCCCAGGATAAGGTGACCGCATTTTATAAGAAGGCATTGGGCCGCTATGGCGATGTCATCACCTGCCAGAGCAACGCGCCCGTGGGCACCCCCACAGCGACAGCCGAAGGCTTGACCTGCGCGGACGACAAGAACAACGCCAACGTCAAGATCGACCATCGCGACTACGGCACCAACGAAAACAGCCTGGAACTCAAGGCGGGTTCAAAGCGCCATCAACACATTGTAGGTTTCGAAGAGCCTAAGAACGGCAAAACGCGATTTGCCCTCGTCGCCCTCGATTTGCCCGCTGGCGTCGAGACCAACGGCGACAAAAGCGACTAAGGCAGCAACTCGTACCATTGCGGTAGCGCCCTCAAGTTCTGTCCCCAACTGGACGATAAGGTTCTGGGGAATGGTCTATGGCAACGTCTATCCTGGAAGCCGGACTTCCAGAAACGCCGGGACAGAAATCGCAGGGACAGGAATCTTGGAGCGAAGCGTGTTTGGTCGCGGGGCTGCCGATCCTTGACGCGCACAACACTGTGCATGGCTATGAGTTGTTGTGCCGCGGAGGTTTCGACTCTCCACTGCCTGCAGCGACTGAACCGGCAGGCAAAGAGCAGGCTCCGGGCCAGTCTGCAGGCAAGTTTCTGGGCCAGTCTCTAGGCCAATCTATGGATCGGCTGACTCGAGGGCTGTCGTTCTTCATCCCTCGCACAGCAAATTCGCTGGTCTCGAGCGGCGTTATCGACTTGCCGACCAATCGAACTGTAATACAAATCGCTGCTGGCTCGGAACCGACACCCGAACTCGTGAAAGCCTGCCGCAAGCTAAAGGCAGCCGGATACGGTCTGGCTCTGGAAGATTATTCGGGGAATTCAGGAATTCTCACTGAATTCGCCGACTACATCAAGGTGGACCTTGCCGCCTACAATACTGCGGCCCGGAAGGAATTACTTGTAAAAGTAAAAACCACATCCGCGAGGCTGGTGGCGAAGAATGTTGAGACGCAAGAGCAGTTCCGTCAAGCGCGCGCGGAAGGCTTCGACCTGTTCGAGGGATACTATTTCTCTCGACCCCAATCGCAGAAGGACCACCGGATTCCCGGAAACAAGCTCGTTCATCTTGAAATTCTGGAACTGATCCAAAACGATCCTTACGATCTGCACCGGCTCAGTCAGTTGGTCAGCTGCGACCCGTCGCTCACGTTTCGCCTTCTTCGACTGGTCAACTCCCCAATCTGCGCCGTTCGCCAAGAGGTAACCAGCATCCAGTCGGCGCTTCTCCTGGTGGGCCAGGAAGTCTTTCGCCGCGTCGCCTCGGTGGCCATTGTCAGCGACCTGAACGCCGAGCAGCCGGCAGAGGTACTCCGCATGGCGTTGGTGCGAAGCCGCTTTTGCGAGCTTGCTGCGAGCCTGTGCGAGCTGTCGCACGCCGAACAGTATCTCATCGGCATGGTGAGTTTATTTCCGGCAATCTTGGGCATCCGAATGGACGAGTTGGTGCAGATGTTGCCTCTTCGACAGGCCGCAAGCGATGCGCTGCAGGGGAAAGAGATTATCGAGGGAGCTCTTCTGCGATGGATGATGNNATGATGGCGATCGAGCGCGGTGACTGGATCGCGTGCGATGCTGTTGCTGCAACATACGGACTGAAACAAACTGTCTTAATACGACATTACGATGACGCGATCACATGGGCCGAGACGTCCCTCACTTCAATGGCCTGATCTCGACCCCGACCAACGGGATTGCGAAGAGACGAGCAGATCCTGGCACCGGGACCTTGCACATCGATTCTTTGTGCTCCAATCTTCAGTCGTCCGGATCGAGCCGTGAGCCTTCGCGAACTTCTTGGGGTCACGGCCAAAAAGATAGCCTACAATTCCAGCAGAAGAAACAGACCCCTTCCCGTCGGAGCCCTTTCCCATGCTGAGGAATTTTGCCCGCTTTCTCTCCGCAGCGCTGTTGTGCGCTGCGCCTGCTTTGCACGCTGCCGACAAACCGAAAACCCAACCGCCCGCAGCTGTCGATCCCTACGCTGAGGTGCAGCCCGCGACCGAATCGTTGGACATGAGCATGTATCAGCGGATTCGCGATGAGGGGCTCAATCGCTCGCATGTAATGGAATTCGCCACCGCTTTGATGGATGGGATCGGACCACGCCTCACCGGTTCACCCAACCTGATGAAAGCCAATGAGTGGACGCGCGACACACTAACGAAAATCGGACTCGAGAATGCTCACCTTGAAGACTGGGGCGAATTCGGATTGGGCTGGCAGCAACTCAACACCTGGGCGCGTATGGTCACGCCGGACACCGCGATTCTTATCGTGCAGGCCACTCCGTGGTCGCCGTCCACGCCCGGCCCGGTCACAGGCGATGTCGTCTTCGTCAACATCCAGGGCGACCAGGATTTCGACAAATATAAGGGTACGCTCGCCGGCAAGGTAGTTCTTTATGGCCCCATGCGCGACGTACCTCCCGTCGACAAACCGCTCTTTGAGCGATCCAGCGAGAAGGAACTCGACGACCTCGCTGAATTTCCGGTAACCGCCAACGCGGGCGGCATCCCGCCGGAGATGCAGGCGCGTTTGAAGGCGCGCCAAGAGCGTTTGCGCCTCATCGACAAAGTGGCGCAGTTTTTTGCCGACGAAAAAGTCGCGGCCGTGATCGAGCCCAGCCGCGATGGAACCAACGGCGGCGGTTCCGGTGGCACTCTCTTCGATGACAACGGCGCCACCCTCGGCCGCACGCCTTACGTCGCCGATCACCGCGTTAGAATCCCCGTCGTCGTTGCGGCCATCGAGAGCTACGGCCGCCTCTACCGGCTCACGCAGGTCCACGCGCCTGTCAGCGTGGAAATTAATGTCGAAACCAAATTCACCGGCGAACACGAGCATGCCTTCGACACCGTCGCTGAAATTCCCGGTACCGATCCTAAGTTGAAAGACCAAGTC